>DATASC010000204.1:0-4650 GCA_036269355.1 Candidatus Cybelea sp.
CGCGGAGAGGACCATCGCTTCCGCAGTGTGTCCGAACGACTTCTCCAAGTCCGGTGCCAGCGAACCCATATTCACGCCGACGCGAATCGGAATGGCGCGTGCCTTCGCCGCCTCGACGACCTCGGCGACCTTTTTCGGATCGCGAATGTTGCCGGGATTCAATCGCAGCTTTGCCACACCGGCCTCGATCGCCGCGAGCGCCATCTTGTGATCGAAGTGAATGTCGGCCACGATCGGGACCGGCGAGCGGTGCACGATCGCCGGCAGCCCCGCGGCGTCGGGCGGGTCTTTAACCGTGACGCGTACGACCTCGCAGCCTTCCATAGCTAAGCCGTAGATTTGTTCGAGCGTCGCGTCCGCGTCGGCCGTATCGGTCGTCGTCATCGACTGTACGACGACCGGATGATTTCCGCCGATCCAGACGTTCTTCGCGTCGGACTTGCCGGTTTTGTTCTGTAAAAGAATCGGTTTGCTCTTACGTCTGACGCGCAGCATTACATGATCCCCTGGCCGCTGACGATTCGGGCGATGTCGTGGAACGCGACGAGCATGATGAGTGCCATCAACGCTGCAAAGCCGGCGATGTGCACCATCGCTTCTTTCTCGGGGTCGACCGGGCGTCCGCGAATGAGCTCGGCAACGATAAAGGCGGCGCGCCCGCCGTCAAGCGCGGGTATCGGAAGCAGGTTGAAGAGCCCGAGCGCAAACGAGATGGTCGCTGCGAGCGAGAAGTACGGCCCCCATCCCCAATCTTGAACGGTCGCGGCCACTTGGCCCATTCCGATCGGCCCGGAGACTTCGGGCGCATACTTAGAAAACTGGGTTACGAGAAGCTTAAGGCTGGCGAACGTTTGGCTCGCCACGGCGACGAACTCATCGCCGCTCTGGCGGACGGCGGCGATAAAGCCGACGCGCTCGTATGCGGGAACCGGTTGAAAGCCGATGCAACCGTACTGCTTTCCGACCGATGGTGGACAGGGCTGAGGCCGCACGTGGAGCTTGGTGCGAACGCCGTTGCGCTCGTACACGAGATCCAGCTGTTTCCCGAGGGCTCGGTGAATCGTGTCGACCAACGTCTTTCCGGAGGTAATGTTCGCCTCGTCGATGGCGATGATGCGGTCTCCCGGCCGGATCCCCGCGATTGCGGCCGGCGACCCGGAGATCACCTCGCCGACCACGGGCATTGCCCGGTCGCTGGCAACGCCAAATGCCAGCGCGCCGATTAGTAAAATGAGATAGCAGAGGATGAAGTTCGCGACCGGGCCCGCGAGAATGATGCCGAGCCGGCGCCACGGTGACTTCGCCTGAAAGTTGCTCGTCTCCGCATGGCCCTCGGCGAGAAACTCGCGCTGCTGCTGCGCCTCGGAGCTTCGGTTGTCCTCGCCCTCCATCGCGCAGAAACCGCCGATGGGGAGGGCGCGCAGCGTGTAAATCGTCCCGCTGTGCGGGCTCGTCCACGCGAAGAGCTTCGGTCCGAACCCGACGGCAAACTCGTTGACGCGCACTCCGTTGCGCCGGGCCATGATGAAGTGCCCGAGTTCGTGGAGCACGATCAACACCGAAAGCATCACCAAAAAGGTGACGACCTTCTCAAACCCGACGAACGTGACGACTGCTAACAGATTCAACGACTGGCTCTTTCGATGACTTCGACGGTCTCTCCGGCGGCCTTCCGCGCATTCCGGTCGGCCCTTCTTACCCCGTCCAAGGTAAGCTTGTCCGGTCGGGCCGCGCGCATCGCCCCTTCAATCACCGCAGGAATCCGCCCAAAGGGTATCCTCCCTTCTACGAACGCGCTTACGGCGACTTCGTTTGCAGCCGAGAGCACGGCGGGCTGGGTACCTCCCGCGGCGAGCGCCTCGTACGCGAGCGCGATGCAAGGAAAGCGAGCCGGATCGGGCGCTTCGAAGTCGTAGACCAGGCTTGCCTCACCGTTGCGGGCGCCCAGCCATTTCATTACGTCATGGTTGGGCGTATCGGGGCCGCCAAACGATTGTAATCTTTTCGGATAGCTAAGGGCGTAGCCGATGGGGACGCGCATATCGGGCGCGGCCAGTTGCGACTTGACGCTGCCGTCGCGAAAAATGACGAACCCGTGCGCGATCGACTGCGGATGCACGACGATGCGGATCCGATCGCCCTCGATGTCGAAGAGGCGGCTGGCCTCGATCACCTCGAGCCCCTTATTCATCATCGTCGCCGAGTCGATCGTGTTTTTGGTGCCCATGCGCCACGTAGGATGCGCGAGCGCCGCATCGAGCCCCGCGCTCTCCATCTCCTCGCGCGACATCGTGCGGAACGGGCCGCCGGACGCGGTCAAGACTATCGCTGCGACGCTCGAACGATCCTCACCGACGAGGCATTGAAATATCGCGCTATGCTCGCTGTCGACGGGTAAGATCCGCGAGCCGCCAATCCGCGCCCGCTCGACGAGCAGCGCGCCGGCCGCGACCACGAGTTCCTTATTCGCGACGGCAACGTCTATGCCGCGCTCGACCGCTGCGAAGACCGCGTCAAACGCGACCGAACCGTCGGTCGCGGCGAGCAGAACGTCCGGTTCGCTCTCGACGGCGACCCGCCGTAACCCGTCGGGACCGTCGGCCGCCGACGTCGCGACGTTCGGCTCGAAACGCTCGATTTGCTCGCGCAATAGGTCGACGTTGCGCCCGGCGGCTAAGCCAACGACGGTGAATTCATCGGGATGACGTCCGATGATATCCAGGGCTTGCGTTCCGATCGACCCGGTCGATCCTAAAATGGCGACGCGCCGCGACATCTATTGAACCTGCAGAACTCCGACGAGATGCAGCGTCGCGTAGAACGTTACGCCGCCGAGAAGATACGAGTCGAATCGATCGAGAACGCCGCCGTGCCCCTGGATCATCCCGCCGGCATCTTTGACTCCGGCGTCGCGCTTGAACGCCGATTCGACGAGGTCGCCGACCTGCGCCGCGACGCATGTGGCGAAACCGAGGGCCGCGCCTTGCCACCACTCGATGTGGAGCTGCGGCAGCCAGGCCGCGGCGGCGCCGACAATTGTCACGACGACAAGCGCGCCGAGCGATCCCTCGATGGTCTTCTTCGGCGAGATGCGCGTGAGACTATGTCGCCCGATGCTCGATCCGATTAGCATGGCAAAGGTATCCGTGAGCGCGATGAGCACGATTGCGTTGAAGGTCATCCACATCCCGTTCCCGGCGATCTGGCGGATGAAGACGAAATACGTCAGCAGCTTACCGATGTACAGGACCGCGAGCAGCGTGTAGGCCGTACGTGCGAAGTAGCCCTTCTCCTCGCCGTACATTCCAATAGCAAAGGCCACGATCACCGTTCCGGCGAGCAAGACGCCTTCCCATTTGTGCAGCAACCCGAAGACCGCCATGGCAACGTACGCGCAGACCCCGAGCACAGCAACGGGATATTCGAGCGGCTGTCCCTTAATCGCGCAGAGGTAATTGAACTCGTAGATGCTCGCGAGGGCGATCGCGAGGATCAGCAGATAGAACGCCCACGGAAAGATTACGCAGACGAACCCGACCGCCGCGACGATCAGGCCCACGATGACGCGCCGCTCGGTCAAGTCCCCCCGAACCGCCGTTCCCGCTGCTGAAAAACGATCAACGCCCGTACGAAATCATCCTTCGAGAAGTCCGGCCAATAGACGTCGCTCATGACGAGCTCGGCGTAGGCGGCCTGGTAGAGCAGGAAGTTCGAGAGCCGCTGTTCCCCGCCTGGGCGAATGAGCAAATCGAGCTCGGGGAGATCGGTGGTGTAGAGATAGCGGCCGATGAGCGCCTCGTCGACGCTTTCCGGCGTGAGCGTGCCGCGCGCGACGTCGCGCGCGATCGCGCGAACCGCGCGTTCGAGCTCTGCCCGCGAACTGTAGTTAACCGCAAGATTCAGAACTAAGCCCGTATTTCCGGCAGTCTCGGCCTGCAGACTGGCGAGCGCGCCGCGCGGCGCGGCAGGTAACGACTCCCACTCGCCGATAACGCGGACGCGCACGTTGTTCCGGCGAAGTTCGATCAGCTCGTTGCGCGCAAAGTAGACGCAAAGCTCGAAGAGCAGCGAGATCTCGCGTGCATCGCGGTTCCAGTTTTCGGTCGAGAATCCGTAAACGGTAAGCGCATCGATACCCAGGTCGCTTGCCGCACGAGTAATATGCCGCAGCGCAATCATGCCGCGGCGATGTCCCTCGATCGCCGGTAGTGCCCGCTCGCGTGCCCAGCGCCGGTTTCCATCCATGATGATCGCGACGTGGCGCGGAAGCCCACGCACGTCGAGCGCCTGACGGGAGCCCGCGACCAGCGATAGACTCACTTCCGGTACGACTCGTATCCGACGGTAACGTCCGCAGAGCGATCCTCGTTCATCCGTACGCGAAGGACGCGCAAGGTACCGTAGCCGATCCACGCACCGTACGGAGCGAGCAACTGCAAACGAATCTGACGATCGCCCAGCAAGCGCCGCGCCTCGACCTCGGGGAGAAGGATGAGGTCCTCGGTCACACTTCCATGATCTCTTTTTCTTTCGCGGCAACGAGTCCGTCGATTTCCTTGACGTACTTGTCCGTCAGCTTCTGCAGGGACTCTTGCATCCGCTTGTTGTCGTCCTCGGTAATGTCGTGCGATTTAAGCTGTACTTTGAGCT
>DATASC010000205.1:0-7438 GCA_036269355.1 Candidatus Cybelea sp.
GGTGCCCCGCGTTCCAAAAGATCCGCCAGTCGTCTCCGGTACCGTGGACCACGACGGCTCCGAACGCGATCCATGCGAGGACAAGAGTGAGGCCTACGCGCGGTAAGTCCCGTACGAGCTTTTGCCGAGTCGAGGACGAAAAAGCTGTCAATAGTGTGTCCGTCGTCGGTATCTATGGTTTCGCGTGCGCGCTTCCGGCTCGCAATTGTAGCTCCTGTTCACCGCCCTAGTAGCGGTTTCGAGCGGCTTCATCGCAGGTGAGCGGGGCGCCTGGCTGAAAGCGTCGGCGGATGAAGCCAATCGTTATACTTCTGGCTTTGAGCTTTGCGTTTCAAGTGCCGGCGCTCGCGCAATCGCCGATCGCTTCCCCCCGTCCCGTCGCATCGCCGGGTGCGGCGGCGCTCCAGGTCCAGTTCACCGCGCATGAAGTGGCGGCACTATTAAAGGCGGTCAAGGACGCGGAGGCGAGCCCGGACGTGACAATCAATGTCGCAGGAAAGGACGCCGCGGAGATGCCGGCTTACGACCCGCTGGTGCACTTCGCGGGCCTCGATGGGAAGGGCGCGGCAACGATATGGATGTCTCGAACGCTACAGCCGAAAACGAAAGCTGCGGCGTACGCGCTATTCGCCGCGATGGAGCTGGCTTGCATGGCGACTGGATTCGCTGGACCGCATTGGAAGGCGATTTACGATCAGGTCGCCGCTGCTGACTCGGCCCAACCGGCGAACGCACCGAATCCCTACCAGTATCGGCTCGCACTGACCTCACGCATTCAGGCGATCGTCGACAGCTACGTGCCTGCTGCGACCGGCAATCCTAGCCCCTCACCATACCCTCGATAACCGCGAGAGTACGCGAAGCGGTACGTTCCCACGTGAACCCAGCGGCGTGGGCCGGGCCGAGCCGACGCAGTTCTGCAGCGTACGGCGCATCATTCGCAACGCGTAGAATCGCTCCGGCGAGGGCCGCGGAATCGTCGGGCGCAACGTAACACGCCGCATCGCCGCCTGCCTCGGGTACCGATGAGGCGTTCGATGCAACCACCGGCGCCCCGTAACTCATCGCCTCGAGCACCGGGAGCCCGAAGCCCTCGTAACGCGAGGGAAATGCCAAGAGCGAGCAGCCTCGATAGAGCGCCGCCAGTGTGTCGTCGTCGACGTATCCGAGTTCGGCGATACGAATGCCCGGAGGGACGGACCATCCGGCGAGGCGCGTCGTGACGACGAGAGAAATATCGGGACGCGCGCGTGCGACGTGCGCCATCGCATCGAGCAGGGTATCGAAACCCTTTCGCCGTTCGGCCGTTCCGACATAGAGCACGAAGGGCCGCATGGAATCGATGTCGGCCGAGACCGGCACGGGCGGCCGCGGCGGCGCAACGCCGAGTGCGATCGGAACGAGACGGTCCGGTGCGATCTGCAGCTCGCGGGCCAGTTCGCGCTTCGCGAAATGCGAGTCGGTAATCAGCGCGCGGCAGCGCTGCGCGGCGGCGCGAAAGATTCGCTGCGTATCGCCGATGTATTCCGGCACGACGAAGTTCGACGCGTCGTGCAGCGTTGCCGTCGCCGGCAGTGAGAAGTTCGTCCAACTGCAGCCGTTGAACGGAAACCAAAGCGCGTCGAGGTCCGCGCGTCCGTGCCAGCGTCGCGAGACGACGCGATAGTCGCGATTTCCGGTTTCGCGTAGATAGCAGTCGCGCACCGTCCAGGTGTGCCACTCCGGAACGATCAGCGTTACCTCGACCCGTTCGGGCTCGCGTTCGTGCCAGACCCGGAGGATCTCGCGGAGATATCGACCGATGCCGCGGCGGTCGCCCGGCAAATTCCACGCGTCTACGCCGAGCCGTATCATCGCGCTACGGAACGAAAAACCGCCAGGTGCCGCAGCACGCTGCGCTCCCAAGTAAACTGCTTAGCGCGCGCCAGACCACGCAGCCGTAGGGGTTCGCGCAACGCATCATCCTCAACGATTCGGCGCAGCGCCGTGGCCCAAGCGGCGGCGTCGTCCGGCGGCGCGTAGAGCGCGGCATCGCCGGCGATTTCCGGCAGGCAGCTGGCTCGCGATGCGACGACCGGCGTGCCGCAGGCCATCGCTTCCAGCATCGGCATGCCGAACGTCTCGTGGTACGAGGCGAGCGTCAGAGCAAGTGCGCCGCGATAGCACGCGCGCAGCGATTCATTTGCGACACCGCTCAAGTCGTCGGTGAAGTTGCCGGCATGTACGACGCCGGGCAGTTCGGGTGCGCGCGCGCCGGCAACCGCGAGCGCCGGTCCGTCATTCGAGGGCCACGCCCGCCGGTAGGCCTCGTAGAGCATTGCGAAGTTTTTGCGCGGCTCGGCGGTCGGGTCGCCGACAAAGAGGAGAAAGCGCTTTCCGCGCAAGGCCGCCGGCAGCAGGTCGGTCGCGCCGGGCGTAAACGACTCGTCGACGCCGTGCTCGATGACCTCCATCCTATCGAGCGGAATTGCGAGCAGCTCGTGCAGCTCACCCTTTCCGAACTGCGAAACGGCGATGATCTGAGATGCGCCGCGGACCGAGCGCAGGAAGGGGTCCTGCGCGTGCGCGCGCCGCTTAGGATCGGCATCGGGATAGCGGAAGGGAACGGCGTCGTGGATGGTGGCTACGCTCGGCAGGCCAGAGGAAAAGAAGGTTCCGTTTGCCGGATGCCAGATGAGATCGAGGCTACCGGCAGCACGCGCCTTCACCTCGAACGCGGCGCTGCGGAGTACGCGAGCGTACGCGCCGCGGCGGCGCCGAGGAAACGGCTGATCGGTTAGTAGCGTCAGCGCGACGTCGTCGCGGACGACGAGCCGCCGCAGCACCGCGCGAGCGTATCGTCCGATGCCGCGCGTGTCCTCGGCGATGACGCGTGCGTCGACGGCGAGCCTTAGAGGCTGCATCGCGCCGACTTCGAACTTGCA
The DNA here is from genome assembly GCA_036269355.1 of Candidatus Cybelea sp. Classification (GTDB taxonomy): domain Bacteria; phylum Vulcanimicrobiota; class Vulcanimicrobiia; order Vulcanimicrobiales; family Vulcanimicrobiaceae; genus Cybelea. The sequence goes on from DATASC010000205.1 coordinate 2,925, forward strand.
ACCATGCGGTCATGCTCACGCAACGTCATGTGGTAGCGGCGCATTTGATCGTGGGATCGCGCCAGGAACCCTTCCTGGGAGCAATGCTCGACTCCATCGGCGACGTGGCGTCGCTCTTGATCGTCAACGACAACGCTCCGGAGCCATCCCCTCACACCGCAACATTTGCCGAGAGCCGCTTCGGGCGCGAGGGCCGGATGGTCGTCGACCGTACGCCCTTCACCACGTTCTCGGCGGCCCGCAACGTCTGCATGCGGCTGCATTCCGAGCGGAGCAACGCGAAGTGGATCGCCTTCGTGGACGCCGACGAGGTCCATGGACCCGCCATCCGGCGCATCGGCGCTCACCTCGATCGGGTACCTGCGACGTACGATTTTGTGGACGGTTATACGTGGCATTTCTTCGGGTCGTTCGACTATTACACGTCGATCGAACGGCGCATGATGTTCTTTCGCTATCGGTCCGGGGTCCGCTGGGAGGGCCCCGTCCACGAGCAGTTGACCGGACTGAGCGGGAGACGTATTGCGCTGCCCTACATCTACGCCCACTACGGCCACACCCTCGAGCCTCGCCGGCACGCTGAAAAGGGACGCCACTATTCGTCGCTCGGGGCACCCGGAAACGTGCTGCGCGAAGACGAGCTCGCAGGGTTCGACGTCGAGCGCTATTACGCGCCGGTCTATCCGCGGCTGCTTCGCTTCCGGGGGCGCCCCCCGGCCGCGGCTCGTGCGGTGGTCGAGCGCCTGAGCCCCATTCTTCGAACGCATCACGAGGTCACCGCGCGCGTCGTGCGCGCCCAACCGATCGGGGTCAGGCTCAGGAACCTGGCCCGGCAGCTGAACTATGAGGCCCGCTGGCGCTCGCGCCGGCTAGACCCGCTTGCCCGCTTGCTACTATCCGACTTTTCAGGCAGCCGAAATGTTGCGTCGATATGATTAAAATAGTATACTGGTACCACAGAGGGGGCAGCTTACTGACCGCCCCTAGGAAGTTATGAGCTCAGGGATGATGCCTCGCCTTGGGCCGTCGATCGTCCGGCGACAAGGCCTGGAAGAATGGTTGGGACGCTTTAGAAGCGTTCCGGTACGGTTTTTGGTCGCGCCACCCGGTTTCGGTAAGACAATGGCGCTACTTGGCTATTTGCGCCATGCCGCGACCAACGGAATCTATTGCGCCCTCCCGGCGAATGCCACTGCGGAGACCTTCTGGAACGCCGTGGCTCGGGCGCTTCAATTGGAAGTTCAGTTCGGTTCTCAGGATGAGATGGTCCGAGCGCTCTCGGCACGGGTTCCGATGGAACTGGCGATCGACTGTGAGGATGTGCCCGATGCCGCCGGCGTCGAGGCGATCCTCAACCTGATCGAAGACCTCCCCGAAGACGTCTCGCTGCTGATCGGCTGCCGCTCGCGGGCCGCCTTCCACGCCGGCCGCTTCGTATCGGAGGGCACGGCCGTGCTCTGCGATGCCGAACGATTGGCGTTCGACGCCGCCGGAATCCGCCACGTGGCCGAGACCTGCGGCGTACCCTTCACGCACGCCGACGTTCTGCGCATGCTCGAGTCCACCGACGGCTGGCCGCAAGTAGTCAGCGGCGCCCTGCGCAAGGCCGCCGAGGACAGCGTTACGCTCGCGCAGGCCTTCGAGCACTGGCGCACCCGCCATGGCCACCTCTTCAACGAGTTCGTCGCCGAATCGCTCAAGCACGTCTCGGAGCGCGAGGCCGATCTGGTGCTCAAGCTCATGAGCGGCTCGTATCTCGACGACCGCGCGCAGCTCCAGGCCCTCGAAGAGCAGGGACTCTTCGTCGTCCACACTCCCGACGGCTATCGGCCGCTGCGCGCGCTCTCGCGCAGCCGGCTCTACGATCGGTACGGCCGCAAGTCGCAGCCGGTAACGCCGATGCAAGTGCGGCTCTTCGGCTGGTTCCTCGCCGAGATCGACAAACAGCCGATCGAGTGGGTGCGACGGCGCGACCGCCAAATCTTTAAGTACGTCGCGCTGCAGCCCAACGGAACGTGTTCGCGCGCGGAGATCGGACAGGTTTTCTGGCCCGATGCCGAGCGCCACCTCGTCGCGCAGAGCCTGCGGACGGCCTGTTCGAACATTCGCAAAGCCATCGCCCACATCGTGGGCTTCAAGGAAGTCGAATCCTATTTCCGTGCCGGCGAAGAGCTCTCGATCGATCTCGATAACGTGATCGTCGACGTGAATCGCTTCGTCTCGCACTCGAACGACGCCGACGAACAATACGAGCGCGGCGAGCTGCGGTCCGCCTACGCGCATTACCGCAGCGCGGCGCGAGTCTACCGCGGCGACTTGCTGATCGGCGATGCGCACGAATCCTGGGTCGCCTCGCTCGACACGGCATTAAAGCAGCGTCACGTCATGGTGCTCGAGCGCATCTCCGAGATCGTAGCCTCGCTCGACTATCAAGCGACGGATAAGCCGAACCTGCGTCTCGTCTCGGGCTCGTAGCTTCGTGGGACGCCGCTGGATCAGCGCGGGCGTCCTGCTTGCAGCGCTGATCGCACTCGCCCTTCAAGTCGGCGTCGTCACGCGCACCGGTTTCCTGATGGGCGACTTTCGCGCGTTCTATTGCGCCGCGCGCGTCACGTCGGAAGGTGCCAATCCGTATCGCGTCGAGCCGCTGCGCTCGTGTGAAACGTCGCTCGGCATGACGCAATTCTTCAAGAACAATCCGGGCATCGTTATTCCCGCGCCGCTGCCGGGCTACTCGCTTGCCGCGCTCGTTCCGCTCGCGCTTCTGCCGTTCGCAATTGCCGCAGCGATTTGGAGCGCACTTCTGGCGGTCGCCTGCGTCGTCTGCGTCTTGACGCTCGCGCGTTTCGCAAATCTTACCCGCGAGACTGCGCTGGCTATTCTATCGATCGCGCTCGTCGCGCTCTCCTTGCCGTTCGGAGAAGTGGTGCCGCTCGCACTAGGGTGCATTGCGCTCGCCGGATATTTTGCTTGGCTAGGCCACGCTCGGGCAGCGGCGCTCGCTGGCGCAGGAGCAATGATCGAGCCGCACTTGGGATTGCCGGTTTGCATCGCCCTGGCCGTGTGGCTTCCCGCTACGCGCTGGACGCTTGCGATTGCGTTCGTCGGGCTCGGCGCGCTGGCGCTCGTCGCTCTGGGACCGGCCGTCAATCTCGAATACTTCGGCAGCGTTCTGCCGGCACACGCACTTTCAGAAGCGACCCGCGATACGCAATACAGTCTGACCGCCGTGCTCGCGGCGTTGGGCGTTTCACCGGAAGCGGCGGTGCGCGGCGGCACGCTATGGTACGCGGCGATGGTCGTTGCCGGAACGATCGTTGCCGGACGTTTGGCGAAGCAAATGAAGAACGCGGCATTTCTTGCCTGCGTTCCGCCCGCATTCGCCGTTTTCGGTGGAACGTTCATCCACGTCACGCAGATCGCGGCGGCGCTGCCGGCTGCTGCGTTGTTGGTCTCGTATTCGGCGCAACGCTATCGCGTGCTCGCGATCGTCGCGCTGCTCGCGTTGGCGGTTCCGTGGTATTGGGTGATGTCACCTGCGCTCATCGTCGCGCCGCTCGTACCGGTCGCCTACCTCGCATGGCGCTACACGCGCGAGGGACGATTCGCGCTCGTCGCCGGCGTCGGTGCGGCCGCGCTACTGCTCGGGTTGGTCGAGCTCGTCGGGATGACGCCACACGTGGCAGCGCACACCTTGCCACCGGCGATCGATCCGCGTCTGGCCGAAGCGTCGTGGAGCCGCTTTACCGTGAAGGGTTCGACGAACGTGCTCGCGGGCTGGATGCTGCGACTGCCGACCTGGATCGCCCTCAGTACTCTGCTCGTGCTCCTAGCGCGCGCTGCGGGAGCGCGCATCGCAGCGGCCGTGCCGGCAATCGCGTTCGGCGCGCTCTGTACTGCCGTGCCGATCGCCGCTCAGGTCTATGGCGACATGCACGGGGGCTGGCTCGGCGTCGACGCGCGCGCTTATTATTGCGCAGCGCTTATTCAACGCGAGGGCGGCAATCCGTATTTGGCCGCTCCGCTCCACGCGTGCGAAAGCACGGTCGCGGCACCGTTCTACCGCGCGCCCGCGAACGTCACGGTCCCCGCGCCCTACCCGCCGTACGCGCTCGCGCTGTTCTATCCGTGGACGTTCGCGCCGTTTCATGCGGCGATCGTGGCGTGGTGGATCGTGCTCGCGTTCGCGTTGGTCGTCGCGGCGTATGCCCTCGCGCGCCTCGCCCGCGTGCCGCCTCTCGCGGGCTGGGCCGTGCTCGCGCTCTCTGCCGGATTGACCTCATTCTCTCCCGGCAATGCGCTGCCGTTCGCGCTTGGGGCCCTGGTTCTAGCAGCGTTCTTTACGGCGCGCTCGCAACCAGTTTTCGCGGCGTTTGCTACGACGGTTGCGATGGTCGAGCCCCACCTGGCGCTTCCCGCGGCGATCGCGCTCTTCGCCGGGTATGCAAAGACACGCGTGCCCCTTGCGGTCGGCTTCTGCGCGCTCGCGGCGCTCTCGGTCGTAAGCGGTGGTA
>DATASC010000206.1:0-34742 GCA_036269355.1 Candidatus Cybelea sp.
AGCGCGCGCATCGCTGTTCGACCCGATGCAAGCGGTTGCAAGCGATCAGCTGCGCGAGCATCGAGCAGTACCCGCCGGCGTATCGAAGGGTGGCAGTCATGAGCGTTTCATCCCCCCGCAACGCCTCACGCATGGCAGCGACCGGTGCGGCCAGCGCGGTGCCGGGAACCTGACAAACGTGACGTGCGGTAGCGATTCCGCCGCGGAGCACCGCGTCGAGTCCGGCGAACCCCTCGCGCCCCACCATTCCTACCTCGGCCGCCGCGCCTTCCCGCATGACTTGAATGATCGAGACCACCGACGAGACCGGAAAGTAGACCCGCTCGATCGGGCTTCCGGCCTCGTAGAGCACCAAACCGTCCCCGAAGGTCACCGGCTCCATAGAGCGGGACAGGTCCTCTTGCATTTGAGAGACCTGCGCGAGAATGTGATTAGGATGTTCGTTCAGACCAACGACCCCGATCCACCAAGGACTAGCCAGTGTCGGCTAGGTCGGCGAAATTACCGACGCCCGTGACGGAATCCTGTATACTTGCCCCTTCTGCGGTATGAAGAAACTAGACGAGCAAGACCTCGCACTTATTCCCGCTGAGAGGGCACTGCATTCCGTTCGGGCGGTGATGGCCCGCACGTGCGATGCCGTTTGGCAGGCCGACGCCGACGGAACGGTCACGAACATTACACTCTCCAGGCCGCACGCTCCCTGCGGTGAGGGCGCCTTGGACGAGTCCGAGGTGCGCCGCATCGAGCGGCTTTGGCGCCGCTGCGTTCGCTGTGCGGACCGCTTCCGTGCGACCTTTCGCGTTTACGCCTCCGCCGCGGCCGCGCGCACCTTTACCATCGAAGCGATGCCGCTGCTCGACGGCAACGATTCGGTCGTCAACTGGTCGGGAAGTGTGGCCGAGGCCGACCCGCTCGCCGAGAGCGGGAATCATTTCGTCTCCGAGGCCGCGGCCGTGCTCTCCTCGTCGCTGAATCGCACTACCATCGTCAATCGGCTGCTGGAAACGTCAGTCGAGCATTTCGGCGATCGCTGTGCCTTCCACGCGTTCGACGATTACGGCACGATGAGCCTCGAGGCGGTCGCAAACCGCCAGGCGCTGCGCGGCGGCCCCGAACTCGAACGCGCGATCGAAGAGACGATCCGCAACCGAGCGCCGCTGCTCTTTCAATCGGTACCGCTGCAAGACCCCAGCCGCGAGTGGATGAACGACGTTCTAACCGCGGTCGACGCGCGCTCGATGATCGTGGCACCGCTCTTCGTAGGAACGAGCTGCATTGGAGCGCTGAGCTTTCTTGAGTCGGAGCGGGCGTCGCGTTTCGCTGCGCACGATGTCGAGACCGCCGTCATCGTCGCGCGCCAGCTCGCGATGGCTCTCGAAAACATCAAGACGTTCCAGCGCGAACGTCAAATCACGCAGCGCTTTCGTTTTCTCGCACGCGTCACCGAACGGCTCTTCGATACGCTCGATCCCACACAGACGCTGCAACTCGTCGTCGATTCGCTGACCGGCGGCTTCGCCGATTATGCGGTCGCGGCCAGACTTACCGACAACGCCTTGAGCATTCTCGCTTCCGCCGGAACGACATCGGGCTTCCGCGAGAAGGCGCAACGCAAGCTCGTCGCTTCTTTGCGCCAGCGCCGCGGCGTTCTCGTGGCCGACGAAACGCGTCCCGGACCGCTCCACGAGGAAGCGCCTCCGCGATCGTGGATGGCGGTTCCGCTGTTTGCGGAAAGCGCGGTATTCGGAGCGATCGTGTGTTGCGCGAACGCTCACGCTTACGATGAAAGCGAACTCGAGCTGCTCGAAGAGATAGGGCGACGGACCTCCCTCTCGTTGGAACACGCCGAGAGTTTCGCGCGCGAGCGCCGGCTCGTCCAGACGTTGCAGCAGGCCACGTTGCCCACCCGCCTCGCGCGAATAGAAGGTGCCTCGCTCAGCGCAATCTATCGCCCCGCGTCGGTCGAAATGCAGGTCGGAGGTGATTGGTACGACGCGTTCGATATCGACGAGCATCGGGTGCTGCTCACCGTCGGCGACGTCACCGGTCACGGGCTCGAAGCGTCGATCGTCATGGGCAAGCTGCGTCACGCGATCAACGTCGTCGCTATGTACGAACCCGATCCCGTACGCATCCTCGACGCGGCGGAGCACATTCTTTTGCGCCGTTTTCCGGGCTCGGTCGCCACTGCATTCATTGCGATCCTCGATTCGCGGCGAGGCACCATTACCTACGCGAACGCCGGTCATCCGTATCCGGTGCTGCGGCGCGGCGACGGATCGCTCAAAGAGCTCGAAGCCGACGGCCTCCCGATCGGACTGCGCTCGCTTCGGCCCAACGTAACGTCGGTCACCGAGCGCCTCGACGACGCATCGCTGATTGCACTGTACACCGACGGCTTGACGGAGGCCACGCACGATATGGTCGCGGGAGAAGCGCTGCTGCACGGGGCCCTCGGCAGCGACGCGATTTTCTATGTCGAGAGTCCGGCGGAGTTCGTAGAGAAATTTTGCGTGCGCGAGCGATCCCGCGACGACCTCGCCGTGCTCGTCCTGAACTTTGTGAAATCGCAGCGCTGGACGTTCGACTCCGCGAGCTGGCGCGCCGCGCGGCTCGCGCGGCGCGAGTTCGCCCAATACCTTGCTGACGCGGGCGCGCCGGAGAACGAGGTGCGCGCCGCGGAGCTCATCTTCGGCGAGCTTGCGGCGAACGTTGCGCAACACGTCGGGGGCACCATCGAAGCGGCGCTCGATTGGCATGGCGCGAAGGCCGTGCTGCACGTGACCGATCGCGGCGAAGGATATGCGACGACCGAATGCGAGGCGGCCGATCTTTTAACCGAGCACGGCAGAGGGCTCTGGATCGTCCAGCGCTTGGGGGCAAAGATCAGCTTGGAGATTCTTCCGGGCTTCGGCACGCACGTGCGGGCCGAGCTGCCGGTTATGCGTACGTCTGCGCTTTAGCGAGAATCTCGTCGGCGTAGCGCGGCAACGCGCTGCGTAACCGCAGAATCATTCCCTCGGCACGAGGCAGTGTGGTCGGCAGCCACTTAAAGCTCGGCTCGGCCGTTACGCCGGAACCGTACGGATCGCCCAGAACCTCAAAGACCGCGCGGCGAATCGCGCCATCGAAACCGGCGTCGAGTGTCGAGAGCAAGCAATCGTGCTCCGCCAGCACGCCGCACGCCGTCGGCATCTGAAACTCCTCGCCGAGCACATCGATCGGATACCCGCAATACAGATCGACTTCTTCTCCGGTCAAGATCTCGTTCCAGATCCGTTCCAGCGCGATCGCCTCCCCGAAGGCGCGGTGTGCCCATAAGGTGCCCACGATCTCGCCGTACGCGCGCACGCTCGCGAACTGCGCGGTAAGCGATCGCAGCAGCGGGCAAAGCACCTCGTTCGCGAGCGCTGCGTCCACGCGCCCGTCGCGCGTCAGTTTGTCGAACATCTCGCAGTCGTCGAGCAATACGAGCCGATCTCCGACCAAGGCGAGATCGGCGAGCCGCTCGAGCTCTTCGACGATCGCTGCGCGCCGCGTCGCCTCGGCAATAACGAGCGCCGCGCCGCCCCCACCAAGCCCCTCGGCCAAATAGCGCGCGACATTCTCGGCCGAGCGTTGCGGGTCGCGGCCGTAAAACTCGACGACGTGCCGGCACCTGCTTGCGTAAGAACGGTTCACGCACTCTATCTTAAGAACTCATGAGTCTCGCGTCAAACGCGCCCCAGGTTCTTATAACGAACGTCAGCTAGCTGACCGACCGTCCAAGCTTTCATCGTTACCCTGCTTTATGATGATTGAGCGCGATTCCGCCGGGGCTTACGATATCGAGCTCTCGGGCGAGTACGACTTGGCGCGCAAGCAAGAGCTCGCAGCCCTATTTGCCGGCATCGACGGCAAGACGTCGATCGCCATCGACATGCGCCGGGTCACCTACGTCGACTCGACCTTTCTCCACGAGCTCATCACGATGCGGCTTCGGCTGCAAGAGCGCTCCGTCACGCTCGTCGGCGCGCAGCGGAGCGTCGTGCGCATCCTGCACTTGGCTAAGCTCGATCGCTTCTTCATCTTACAACCTGGGTAAGCTCGCTTCATGAGAAGCACCTGGAAGCCCCACGAAAAACACGGCCGTCTCACCCGCCAAAGCGATCTCCCCGACAGCGTTTACGCATTTCCGAAAGAGCGCAAGGAGCCGTTGACCGACGCGCGCCACGTGCGCAACGCCGTGGCTCGGTTCGATCAGGTCACGGGCGTAACGGAGGAAGAGCGCGAGCTCGCGTTCGCCAACATCAAGAAGGCGGCGCGCTTCTACGGCGTCGAGCTTTCCGAGACGTCGTCGAAAGACTTGCCCGCCCGGCCGCAGCGCAATCGCAAAAAGGTCGCGAGCAAGGCCGGCGCCGCGCGCAAACGCTCGGGCACCGCGAAACGTGCGGCACGCAAAGGTGCCTCCACGCGCAAGCGGACCGGCGTTGCAAAGGCCACGGCTCGCAAGGCGACGGCGACTCGTAAACGCACTCGCAAAAAGAAATAACTGGGTATACGTGCTCAATGAGCACGTTAAAGGGAAAACGAATCGCCGTTCTGGCCACGGACGGCTTTGAAGAGAGCGAACTGACGCAACCGGTACAGGCCTTGCGCGAGGCCGGCGCGACCGTTGAAATCGTATCGCAGAAGCGCGAACCGATTCAGGGATTCAAGCATCACGACAAGTCCATCCAGGTCGACGTCGATCTCACGCTCGACGAGGCCGATCCGGACGCGTACGACGCGGTATTGCTTCCGGGGGGTGCCCTCAACGCCGACGCGATGCGCGGCGACGCCAAGGCCCAGGGTTTCGTCAAGCGCATGAACGCCGACGGGAAGCCGATGGCGGTCATCTGTCACGCGCCGTGGCTTCTCGTATCCGCCGGTCTCACGGAAGGGCGAACGCTGACGAGCTGGCCAACGATCGCCGACGACATACGCAACGCGGGTGCGCAGTGGGTCGACTGCGAGGTGGTCGTCGACAAGAACCTGGTCACGAGTCGCGGCCCGCACGACATCCCCGCATTCAACGCCGCAATGCGGGAGCTCGTCGCCGGCGCGACGGCACCGGTTGCATAGCGTCGCGAGTTGGACGCCGCCGCGTATCTGCCCGCGCGTCTCTCGCTCAAGTCGTTGCGCGAGAGCGCCGCGGGTTGCCGCGGCTGCGATCTGTACCGCTATGCGACGCAGACGGTCTTCGGCGAGGGCCGCGCCCGCGCGCGGATGATGTTCGTCGGCGAACAGCCCGGCGACAGCGAGGACCGGGAAGGCCACCCGTTCGTCGGCCCGGCGGGAAAGCTATTGCACCGCGCGATGGACGACGCGGGCATCGACGCCGCCGGCGTCTACGTTACGAACGCCGTCAAGCACTTTAAGTTCGTCGAACGCGGCAAGCGCCGCATACACGCCAAACCGAAGATCGTCGAGATCCGCGCCTGCAAACCGTGGCTGGAGGCGGAGATACAGGTCGTTCGCCCGGCGCTGATCGTCGCGCTCGGCGCGACGGCGGCGCAGTCGCTATTGGGCAGCGGCTTTCGTCTGCTGGCGAATCGGGGACGAATCGTTAGTAGCGAGCTCGCGGAAGCGATCTTCCCGACGATTCATCCGTCGGCGATCCTGCGCGCACCCGACGACCGCACGCGTCACCGCGAGATGCGCAAATTTGTGGAAGACCTTCAAGCCGCACGCGAAGCGCTCGCCGCGCGGGTATAACCCGCTCATGCGCAACATTCAGGTTCAAGATTCCGGCTTCTCGGTCATCGACAATGGAAGCTCGTTGCAAACGGCCGTGATGGTCCTGCTGCCTGGTGAGGAGAGCGGTCCGCTCGGAAACGAACATCCCAAGAGCGAACAGGTTTTATTCGTGCACGAAGGCTCCGTCGAGGCTCAAATCGGCGACAAAATCTTCGAGATGTCCGCGGGCGACAGCGCGATCGTTCCAAAGGATGCGACGCACCGCTTCATCAACCGCTCGCAGACGCGAGCGGTAACCTTTAACGTCTACGCGCCGAAAGCATACTGAGCTCGCGCTCTCGCGGGCTCATGGCCGTGTGATCGGCAGCCTCGCGAGTGACGCGCGCGTCTGCTTCCGAAGAACCGACGAGGTGACGATGCGCGACTTCTCCGCCCATCCAACCCGATATTCCGATCAGCACGATCCCGAGGCCGGTTAACGCGTAGCCGGCGACCGAAGTGTGATCGAGAAACCGGATCGCACACGCCCAGCCGAAGATTACGATTGCGGCAATGTTCAGCGTCATGTGCCATGCTGCGATGCTCTTCGCGCGAACCGTCATCGGCGCGCTGATGTAGTCGACAAAGCCGAAAAACGCCGCGAGCAACGCCCCGGCGATACCGAAGAGAATCAGCCAGGTGCTCATCGCCGCCCAAAAGACGGGGCCGGCCCAAATAGAGATCACGTCGCTGACCACCGCCGCGACGAAGCAGCCGATTGGAAACGTCACCAGCATTGGGTGCAGCGGATGCCCGCCGAGTGTTGCCTTGCCTTGCATGGCGTTTCCCTACCCATCGCTCCGCCCGAACAATCACGGCCGCTTGCTTGCGAAGACCGTCGCGGATGGAACGGCCGACGCTGAGCCGAAAACCATTTAATGATCACCGCTCTTCCGCGCTACGTGCTGGGCGGCTGTGCGTTAGGCGCCATACTGGCGGGCTGCGGCGGCGCGCAGCCGGCGATCGGCCCGCTTGGTGCGCCGCAACAGAACCGCATCGCCGCCACGCACAGCAAGATCGAGCACGTCGTCATCGTCGTGCAAATGGGGCGTAGCTTTAACGATCTGTTCTACGGCTACCCCGGCGCGAAGAGCACGATGTACGGCTACGACTCGAGCGGGCGAAAAGTCGAGCTCAAGCCCGTCTCGCTTGCGACGCGATGGAACCTGGGTGTCAACGCCTACGCCGCGTGCAACGGAACGGGATCGCTTCCGGGCACCGACTGCCGGATGAACGGCTTCAACAACGAGACCTGGACCTGCGGCCTGCCTGGCGAACCACGTTGCCCCATCAAGTATCCACCCTACTCCTACGTGCCCCACGATGAGACGCGGCTATACTTCGACATTGCACAGCAGTACGTTTTGGCCGATGAGATGTACGCTTCGAACTTCAGCGCGAGCAGCTTCGGCTCGCTACAATACGTCATTGCCGCTCAGGATCACAATACTTTTGGTTATCCCTCTGGAGCACAAGGCTGTGGAGGTGGCCCGCTAGACTGGATCAACACGGTCGGCGGCAAGCGTATCCATCCGTGTTTCAATTACGCGACGCTCGGCGACGAGCTGGACGCAGCCCAGCTTTCTTGGGCTTACTATGGACTTGCAAAAGTCGACCAGACCTGCGGTACGCAGCGCAGTCCTCGGCTGGGATTCGGCGCCTGGATCGCCTATTGGGCGACTAAGCATATCTACTACGGACCCGACTGCAAGAGCGACGTCGTGTCGCCGCCCAAGCACTTTCTCGCCGACGTTAAGGCTGGCGCGCTGCGCACCGTCAGCTGGGTCACGCCGCGGTATGAAGATTCCGACATGGGCGGCTCGGGATCGGTCACCGGGCCGTCTTGGGTCGCATCGCTCGTTAACGCCGTCGGTGAGTCGAAGTATTGGAACTCCACCGCGATCTTCATACTTTGGGACAGCTACGGCGGCTGGTACGATCCCGAACCGCCCGAGTATCTTGACGAGGAAGGGTTGGGATTCCGCGTCCCATTAGTAATCGTCTCGCCCTACGCGAAACGAGGGTACGTTTCACACGTTCATTACGAGCACGGCAGCATTTTGAAATTTGCCGAAGATCAGTTTGGGCTCGGGCGACTCGCCGCCAGCGACCGCCGGGCAAACTCGCCCGAGCGCGACGCATTCGACTTCAGCAAACCGCCCCGCAAGTTCGTACCTCTCAAACGAGATTAGCTCGGCTTACTTGCTGATCGTTGCCCCAAAGGGCATATGCAATCCCTTAATAGTAGCGATTGCCGTGCCGCCGGCCGGGTACGCGAACGTTTGCACCCTGCCCGAATCGTGTTCCGGCACGATGACTCGATTGCCGTCGATGAAAAACTCCGTGACGCTCGCGCTCTCCTGAAGCGTGGTGGCGCCCACTTTCGTACCCTTCGTGCCCGCGATATCGAACCGGTCGATCGTCGCGTATCCGTCCCCGATGGCCCAGTACTTGCCGTCCCACTGAACGCCCCCGGCATCCGACGGAGCATCGTCGAGCGTAAGGTCTTGGAGCTTCTGCGAGCCGTGCTGCAATATTGCAAAGGCCGCGGGTCCGTGCAAGGCAAGCCCGTCGACGACGAGGTTTCCATGGTCGTCGTATCCGCACATGTAGTACGAGTAAATTGCGCGGGTGACGTACGCCTTCGGTTTTCCGGTCGCGTTTTTAAAGACCACGAAGTTGGCCGTGTGGCTGCCGCTCCTGTAGTACGCGAGATTCGTCACGGCCAGGTCGCCTGAAACGGGATCGACCGCGCAGCTATTGGGAAAGTAATACGGCAGGTCTTTAAGCGTCGCGATCGGCTTCGTGCCGCCGTGCGCGTATTCTACGATATCGTTCCCGTTGGTATTCGTAACGAAGACATTCCCCTTCGGGTCCGCGCACAGGCCGTCTTCATGGGTAAAGCCCTTGAGCGTCTGCTCCGGCTTGAGATCCGGCCAATCGTAGGTCTTGACGGCGCTCTTAACATAACTCGTGACGTAGAGCAACGCATGGCCGCCCCCGTCGGAGTGTAAGACGCTCGCCTGCGATGCTGACGGCAGCGTCCACGATGCTGAGTTCTGCGGCACGGTGCTCGCACCACAACCCGCAACGAAAGCCGCCGCCCAGCACAGGACGACGCGCGCGTACGATCCGGTCCGAATCATGACAGGTACCAACCCTCCTCTTTACGAGGATAGGCCCGGTTACTGTGCGCGGGCTTAGACTGCGTCGACCATTACAGCGTCAGCACGTACGCCGCGACGTTCCGCACCTGTCGCTCCGAAAGCGGCGATGGATAGAGCTTGGGCATCGGCGGCTCCGGATCTTCGATCCACGAGACCAGCGTCGCATAGTTCATCCGCAACGACTCGCCCCGAAGCGACGGCGCGATTCCGCCCGCGCCTCCCGCGCCGTGACAGCTCGCGCAGTTGGCGGCAAATAGCCTCTCGCCCGCTTTGCGGTCGCCGCCCTGCGTCGCTGCCGTGCCGGCGTCGACGCCATTTCCGCCATACGACGCCGTCGTGCACGCCGCGAGCGCACACGCAAGCAAACAGCAGAAAACGCCCACGGCCGCGCGCATCGTTTACCGAATATACCCATCGCCGCAAACGGGTACAGTTCGAATACCATGAAGCGGGCGGCGGCAGCACTGGTACTGCTCGGCCTCGCGCCGATCGCCGCGCGAGCGGCCGGCGACTCGGCGCGGCTCTATCAGACCTTCTGCTCCTCCTGCCACGGCGCCCGCGGCGAAGGTACGAGCGTCGCGCCCATGCTGATCGGCGTGCCGGCCGCCACCGTACACTTCATGCTCGACACCGGACGAATGCCGGCCCCGGCCCCCGGCGTCAACGAAATGCCGCGCGCGCCGCGCTTCACGTACGCGCAGATCGACGGCATCGTCGGCTACGTTCTACCCTTCTCGCCGCACGCTTCAGCGGTGCTGCCGGTCGTAACGCAGGGAAACGCCGTGCGCGGGCGCGCGCTTTTCGCCGCGAACTGCGCGCAATGCCACGGCGCCGCCGGCGACGGCGCATCCGTCGGTGCAGACAACGTTGCGCCCGACCTCGCCACCGCGACCGTCTTTCAAATCGGCGAGGCGATTCGCGCCGGTCCGGGCGTGATGCCGCGCTTCGGCCCGAACGTGCTCTCCGATCGCGACGTCGACGACATCGCGTATTTCGTCAACTACGCCGAAACGCACGCCAACGAGCGCAACGGTCCGAACTCCGGCGGCTTTCCCCTCGCGCATCTCGGTCCCGCTGCGGAAGGATTCGTCGCCTGGCTCTTTGGGCTCGGCGCACTCATGCTCTTCATTCGCAAGATCGGAACGGCGGGCGCGGAGTAGAGCGTTAGGGACCGCCCGAGACCGTTAATCCCGCGGGATCGTGAAAGCCTTTGAAGACGGCCGAGGGCGCGCCGCCCTGCGTGTAACTCCAGAGACCGATCCGCCTGTCGTCGTGCGATTGCTTCGTTGAAACGAGCGTCGTGCCGTCGGTCCAGAACCAGGCTTGGAACGGAATGGTCTTCAGCTCGATCGTCTGCACGACGCGTGCGGTAAAGTTCGAAACCTTCAGGCGATAAATTCGCGAAGGCGAGAACGCTCCTTCGACGGCCAGATAGCTGCCGTCCCAAATGACGCTGCCGAACTCTACGCCGGCGTGCTTGATCCGAACGTAATGCGTCGTCGTGCCGTCCTTCGGCAACTCGCCGAATGAGAACGGATCGCTGCCGGAGACGCCGTCGAAAAAGAGATTGCCCTTGTTGTCGTAGGCTCCCGCAACGGCCTCGAAGCTCGTCTCGTACGCCGCCGGTTTTCCTCGCGCATCCTTCCAAACGAGCACCTCGCCGTCGCCGCTTATCCCTTTGTTGCTGAAGACGGCCAGGTTGCCGCTTGCGGGATCGACCGCGCAGCCGTTTGCGCCGCGAACGGGCACCTTCAAGGTTGCGATCGACGTCGTGCCGCCGTGCGGAAACTCGTCGAGCCGGAGCCTCCCGCTCTGCTCGTACACCATCAACCATACGTTGCCGCCGACTCCGACGCATACGTTGATGGGAGATCCGAGATTCGGCAGCTTTCCGACTCGTTTTCCCTCCGGCAGCGTGAGCATCTCCACCTCGGTGGAACGTCCGCGGTTCACGACGTAGAGCAACTCGTGCCCTCTCGACGCGGCGGCCGGCCCTTGCGCGTGGACCGGTACGATCGTCTGCGCGGGAGTGCCGCAGGCGGCAAGTATTGCGGCCGCGCTTCCGGCGATAAAGAATTGGGCGATCCGATACGCGTGTTTCACGGCGTGCCCTCCGTCCTTTTAGGTTTCGGCTTTGGATCGCATCCGCCTCCGCTACGAGCGCGCACTCTCCGCTCCGAGCCGCCAGAGGCAGAGCAGCATACCGATCAATCCCGCGATGCCGAGCAGCGGCGACCAGAGCATGCCGGTGAGCAGCGCGAGCGTGCAGACGGCGATGAGAATCGGATAGGCCGACTCGCTGGTAAAGATGCCGAGGTCCTCGCCGGCGACGTCCGCGCCAGTCTCTCGCGGATCGTCGCCCTCCAAGTCGGCGTCGCGCTCCGCGACGACCGCGTAGAGCGCCGTAAAGCAGAGTGCGGCCGCCATGAAACCCAGCAGCGCGGTGCCCGCGCCCTCTTCGTGCGCGACGAAGAAATACGCAACCGCGATTGCGCAGCCGAACGCCGCCGAAGTTCCGAAGAGCGCGACGAAGGTTTTCACTCGGCGAGCGCCGGGCGTCTATTCGTAATTGGCGGGAGCGACTCAAAGTTCCATTCCGGCGGCGGCGATGACGTGAGCCACTCTAGACTGTAACCGCCCCACGGATTGTCGGGAACCGGAATCCGTTTGCGCAACGAAACCACGACGTCGACGAAAAAGAGCGCGGCTCCGGCGGCGATCAGCAGCGCTCCGAAGCTTGAGATCGCGTTGAGCAACGGGAGATGGCCCGTCGCCGGATAGGTAAAGACGCGCCGTGCCATGCCCTCCATCCCCATGAAGCCCATTGGAATGAAGGTTACGTTGAAACCTACGAACATGAGCGCGAAGACCCACCGCCCCATCTTCTCCCCCAGCTTGATGCCGAAAATCTTTGGAAAGTAAAAATACAGGGCTCCAAACAGCGCGAACATGCTTCCGCCCCCGATGGTATAGTGGAAATGCTGCACGATGAAGTAGCTGTCGTGAGCCTGATAATCGAGCGGCGGCGAGGCGATCATCACGCCGGTGATTCCGCCGATCAGAAAGTTCAGCAAGAAGCCGACGGCGAAGAGCATCGCCACCGAGAACTCGATCGATCCCTTCCACATCGTCCCGATCCAGTTCACGAACTTCACGCCGGTCGGAACCGCAATCAGGAAGGAGACCGCCGAAAAGAACTCGTTGCTCACCGCTCCCGTCGTGAACATGTGGTGCGCCCACACCCCGAGCGAAAGCCCGGCGATGGCGAATGCCGAGATCACCATGCCGACGTAGCCGAAGACGGGCTTGTGCGAAAACGTCGCGACGATCTCGGTGACGATGCCGAAATACGGAAGGATCATGACGTAAACTTCCGGATGACCGAAGAACCAAAAAAGATGCTGATAGAGAATTGGGTTGCCGCCGTAGAGCGGATCGAAGAAGTGGCCGCCCATATGGCGCTCGATTAGCGACATCGCAAGCACCGCCGCGAGCGATGGGAAGGCCATTAAGATCAACAGGCTGGTCGCAACCATCTCCCAGGTGAAGATCGGCAGCCGCCACATCGTCATCCCGGGAGCGCGAAAGAGAAAGATCGTCACCACGAAATTGATTGCGGTGATGATGGTCGAGACGCTCGCCATGAGCAGCCCGATAAACCAGAGGTCTTGACCGGCGCCGCTCCCTTCATAGATGACGCTGAGCGGCGCGTAGGCGGTCCATCCCGACGCCGCGCCGCCTCCGTAGGCGGCGAGGCCGGCGAAGACGGTCAGTCCGCCCAACACGAAGAGCCAGAGTCCCGTCGCATTGAGCCTTGGAAATGCCATGTCGGGAGCGCCGCACTGCAGCGGAACCAAGAAATTTGCCAGGCCGATTCCGAACGGCGCGATGACCAAGAAAATCATCGCGGTTCCGTGCAGCGTGAAGACTTGGTTATATGCTTGTGCGCTCAGCACCGTGTTGTTCGGCACGGCGAGCTGCGCGCGGATCAGCAGCGAGAGCAAGCCGCCCGCAACGAAGAACGCCATCGTCGCGACCAGATACATGATCCCGATCTTCTTGTGATTCGTCGTGGTCAGCCACTCGATCACGGCACGGAAGCTCCGTTCGAGGCGACGAATCGGTCGTAGGCGGACCGCGGCACCACGTGCACCGTGAAGCTCATCAGCGCGTGATCTAAACCGCAGAACTGCGCGCAGCGTCCGGTGAAGTTTCCCGTCCGGGTCGGCGTGACGTCGAAGACGTTCGTCATCCCCGGAATCGCGTCGCGCTTGAAAAGGAACGCCGGAACCCAAAACGAGTGCGTGACGTCGGCGGACCGCAAATCGATCTCGGTCGTCTCACCTTCGGGAAGATAGAGCGTCGGCGGCGCATTCGGCGTGCCGAACGTTTCCGCCCGTCCCGGATATTGAAACTCCCACGACCATCGGAATGCCGTTACGCCGATGCGATTCGGGACCGGCCGCGCTACGCGATCGACCGGCACTTCGAGCGCATAGGTCACACCGAACAGCCCGAAAACCAACAGCAGCGGAATCGCGACGTAGATCAACTCGAGCGGCGTGTTTCCTTCGAACTGCTCCGCGTCGCGATTCGTGCGCCGGCGGTAGCGGAAGAGGCACCAGACGATGCACGCGTAGACGTAGAGCCCGACGAAGATTCCCGCGCCGATAAAGACGTACCAATCCGTACGCATGAGCACGCCGTGAGTGGAGGCAGGGTTCGACAACCATTCCACGTGCGCACTTGTACCCAAACCGGGTGTAAGGCGCTCGAAGGGCGGGTAGGGGAGAGGCATGGCCACCTCGGCGAGGCATAGGGCCCGTTCGTTCGCGCCGTTGCCGGTTCGCGCGCATCCGCTGGTCTTAGGAGTCGTCCTCTTCCTTGCTTCGGAACTGATGTTTTTCGCCGCGCTCTTCGCGGCGTATTACGCGCTGCGAGCTAATCGCGCGCAGTGGCCTCCGGCCGGCGTCCACTTGAACCCGCTCGAGGCCGGTTTCGGAACGTTCTTGCTCTTCGCCGCGTCGCTGGTGATGGTGCTCGCAACCAAAGCGATGGACCGCCAGAAGTGGCGCGCCGCGCGCTGGTGGACGTTTAGCGCGATCGTCGCTGCAGTCGGATTCGTGCTCGTAGCGCTCCACGGTTACAGCGACGATACGTTCGGCATCTCGACGAACGCCTACGGCTCCATCTACTACACGATGACCGGCTTCCACTTGCTGCACGTGATCGCCGGCATCGCGATTCTCGCCGCGCTCTTAGTTGGAATGCGCAGCCGCGCGCTGCAAGTCAACCAGCGCGCCGGCGCCGAGGCGATGACCTACTACTGGCACTTCGTTTTCGTCGTGTGGGTCGGCATCTTCGCGACGATTTACTTCGTTCGATGAGACGCGAGGCCGCGATCGCGGCAGCGCTCTTCGCAGCCATCCTCGGCAGCGGCGTCTTCATCGCCGCGTACGCCACCGGCGGCGAGCGCCTCTTCGAAGGCCTCGGTGCGGCGATCGCCGCGGCCGGTCTCGCCGCCGCCGGACTCGGCTGGGCATTTTGGATCGTTCCGCACGAGCTAGTCGTCGACCAAATCGAAACCTATCCCTCGGCGCCCCACGAGCGCACGGCACAGAACTCCGAGATCGTCCGCGACGTGCAAACCGTCACTCGCCCGAAGATGCTTTTCGCGCTGCTCGGTGCGGCGATCGCGTCGTTCGCCGCGGCCATGGTCGTGCCGTTCCGTTCGCTGGGCACCGCGCCCGAGTCGAAGCTCTTTCATACGCGCTGGCGCAAAGGCGCACGACTCGTCCGCGACGACGGGACGCCGATTTCCATCGGCGACGTCAACGTCGACGCCGCACTTGCGGTGTTCCCCGAAGACGCGCTCGACGACGCGCAGTCGATCGCGACGCTCGTGCGCGTTCCCGAGACGAGTGCGAACACGGCGCGCGGCTACATCGTCTATTCGCGACTCTGTACGCACGCCGGCTGTCCCGTCGCGCTCTATCGCGCGCAATCGCGCGAGCTTATCTGTCCGTGCCATCAATCGGTCTTCAACGTGCTGGCCGACGGAGCGGTCGTCTCCGGCCCCGCCGATCACCCGCTGCCGCGCCTGCCGATCGAGATCGGCGACGACGGCGTGCTGCGGGCCACCGGCGACTTCGCCGAACCGGTCGGCCCGGGGTTCTGGGAGCGCAGGTGACGACGGTCGAGCGGCTTTTGCTGTGGATCGACGACCGGCTCGGCAGCGCGCACTTCGTACGGCACGCGCTGCGCAAGGCCTTTCCCGATCACTGGTCATTCATGCTTGGCGAGATTAATCTCTACGCGTTCCTCGTGCTGCTCGCGACGGGAACCTTTCTCGCCTTCTTCTACGATGCGAACTCGGCGAAGACGATCTACGAAGGGCCTTACAAGCTGCTCGACGGGGTGCCCATCTCGTACGCGTACCGTTCGGTCATGGATCTCAGCTTCGAAGTCAACGCCGGTCTGCTCGTCCGCCAGATCCATCACTGGACTGCGTTGATCTTCGTCGCCGGAATCGCGGTGCATATGGGTCGCATTTTTCTTACCGGCGCGTTCCGCAAGCCGCGCGAGCTCAACTGGATTATCGGATTCTTACTCTTTTGGCTGGCGATGTTCGAAGGCTTCACCGGCTACTCGCTGCCCGATGATCTGCTCAGCGGCATCGGCTTGCGCATCGCGGTTTCGATTCTGCAGTCGGTGCCGGTGGTCGGAACGTGGCTGATGTTTCTGCTGATCGGCGGCATCTTTCCCACAAGACAACTTCTCGGCCGCCTCTGGGTGCTGCACATTTATCTCGTGCCGATCGCGCTCGCGGCGTTGATCGCTCTGCATCTCGCGATCGTTTGGCGGCAGAAGCACGCGCAGTTCCCCGGCCCCGGTCGCACCGAACGCAACGTCGTCGGCTCGCCGCTCTTTCCGCAATACACGGCGAAATCGCTCGCGCTCTTTCTCGCGGTGATCGCGGTGGTGAGCGCGCTCGGCGCGCTGGTGCAAATCAATCCGGTCTGGCTCTGGGGCCCGTACGAGCCGGCCAACGCGCTCAGCCCCGCTCAGCCCGACTGGTTCATCGGTTGGCTCGAAGGCGCGCTGAGAATCGGGCCGCCGCTCGCGATTCACCTCTGGGGACACACCGTGCCGTCGCCGTTCTGGCCGGCGGTATTGTTGCCGTGCGTGATCTTCGCGGTCTTTCTGTTCTGGCCGTGGATCGATGCCGCGATTCGTAAGGATCGCGCGTCGCATCAGTTGCTCGACAACCCGCGCGAGGTGCCGTGGCGCACCGGGCTCGGCGTCGGAATCTTGATCTTCGCCTTCGGCCTCACTGCCGCCGGCGGCGACGACGTGCAGGCGCGCTACCTGCACGTCTCCATCGACGGCATCGTCGTGTTTTACCGGGTCTTCTGCATTGCCGGCCCGCTACTCGGCGGCCTGATCGCCTACGCGATAGCGCGCGAGCTGCGAACGCGCGGCGGCGTCGCGCAGGCACCGCGCGTTCGCCTGCGCCGCAACGCGCGCGGCGGATTTGAGGAAGAGCCGCTGCCGTGAGTGCCCCGCTCCGATCGACGTTCTTCATCGCTGCCGCCGCGACCGTCGCCGTCGCCGCGCTCGCGCCGCCGCTCGACCGGCTCGCCGACGTGTCGTTTGCCTGGCATATGCTGCAGCATCTCGTGCTCTTCTATCTCGTGACGCTGCTCGTGCTCGTGGCGCGGCCCTTCGACTTACTTCGCCATTTCGGCGGCAAACGCGCCACGGCGGCCGTAGCACGCGCATCGCGTCCGCTGCACGCGCTCGCGTCGCCGGTTATTGCGCTGACGGTCTTCGTCGCGATCCTTTGGACGACGCACGTATCGCCGCTCTACGAGCTCGCACTCGAGCGGCCCGCCGTACACGTCGCCGAACATGGGCTCTACGTCATCGCGGGCCTCTTCTTCTGGCTGCCGGTACTGACCGTGCCGCCCCTCCGCCCGCAGAGCTATCCCGCACGGCTGCTGTATCTCGTTGTCGCGTTGCCGCAATGCGCGCTCCTCGGCATGGTGATCGCGAGCGCGCGGCGCCCGCTCTACCCACACTACGTTGCGGCGTCCGGTTCGCTGCAAGCCGCGCTTACCGATCAGGGAAATGCCGCCGCACTGATGTGGATTCTCGGCGGCGCAGTCGTCTTCACGGCGTTGCTCGTCACGCTCGGACGCTGGGCGCAGCGCGAACGAGAGCCGCGGGTGACTCACGTCGCTATTTAAAACCGTAAGCCATCAGCAACAACAGTGTTGTAAACCATAATCAATAAATATTCGCACCGGGTGCTCTTGCGAATACAATCTTACCGAGCGTACAATGACGACATCAACATCTTGTGACGGAGGAGCACCGCACAATGAAAAGACTCGTTGCAATAGTTGCCGCGCTGGCGCTACCTGCATGTGAATCGTCGGGAATGACCGCAACAAGCGCCCCCAATCCGCCCGCGCTAAGGCCGGCAAACAACTACGCGGCGGCATCTCCCGGCACTGCCGGCACGATGGCCCTGCTCGGCCCCAGCTCCTCGCCTATCAGCCACGTGATCATTGTCGTTCAAGAAAATCGCACGACCGACAATCTATTTCAGGGCCTATCGGGCGCGGACACTCAGAGCTACGGGCTCGACTCGTACGGAAATCAAATTCCACTTCATTCGACCCCGCTCGAGTGGGACGGAGATATCTCCCACTCGCACACAAACTTCGTTACCGAATGTAATCCCATTCCGAGTAACCAAGCTATCTGCCGGATGAACGGCTGGAACCACGCGCGCGCCAACAGCTCGTATTGTCCCGCGAGCGGGAACGATTACTGCCCGTACGCTTACGTTCCGCGCTCGGAAACCCAGCCGTACTTCGATATGGCGGCGCAGTTCGCGTTTGGGGATCACATGTTCCAAACCAACGAAGGCCCGAGTTTTCCCGCTCACCAGGAACTCATAAGCGGAACTGCATCGTCGGCGCCGCAAGCGCCCTTGCGCCAGATCTCGGCGAATCCGCTGCCCAAGCATTCCGGCGGCGGATGCGACAGCGCGTCGGGCACTACCGTAGAAACTATTCCGAACAAGCCCATCGGTGCTCCGGAAGGCAAGCCCCAGTTCCCCTGTTTCGATCGTCAAACGTTGGGCGATCTCCTCACCGCGGCCAACCTTTCATGGCGATACTATCAGTGTGGCACCGGTGCGGGGTTATGGCATGCATACGATGCGATCCAGCACATATGGGACCTCAGCAACTATTCCAGCCTCGTAATACCTCACCCGGAGCAGATTCTTAGCGACATCAGCACCAACTCGCTGGCGGACGTTTCGTGGGTGACGCCGGATGGGATGCATAGCGACCATCCCGGCCTCGGTAACAGCGGTGGTCCGTCGTGGGTATCGGCAATCGTCAACGCCGTCGGGCAGAGTTCGTACTGGGACTCGACCGCTATCATCGTGACTTGGGACGATTGGGGCGGATGGTACGACCACGTCACTCCTCACCGCCGCGACAACTACAACTTGGGCTTTCGGGTGCCGATCTTGCTCATCTCTCCCTATGTCGTGCGACAGGGTTACGTCTCGCACGTGAAACACGAATTCGGCAGCATCCTTCACTTTACCGAAGAGACCTTCGGCACCGGAAATCTCGGCACGACCGACTCCACGGCCGACGATCTCCAAGATTCATTCAACTACAATCAGCCGCCGCACATGTTCACCCCGATTAGCGCGCCCACGTTTACGCCCCACTGCACTGGAAGCGGCGATCCCGGTTAGTGCCTTTCGCAAGGGGCACAAACCGGATCGCTTGCGATTCAGGGCGTTAGCGAAAAGATTGTGCCGGCGCCGTAGGTTCCTCCTTGCGACGTGGTGCCGTACAGCGTACCGGCGGCGTTGAGAAGGGCCGCCTCCGGATAATCGCCATCGCCGCCGCCCCCAAAACTGTGGAGCATCGATTCCTTTCCGGCTTGCGTGATCGCGAAGAGCGTTCCGCCTCCGCTCGCGCCTCCAAAGAACGTCGTGCCGTAGAGCGTGCCATGGACGGCCACGATGGGTGCATCGGGATATGCGCCATCCGTCGTGCCGGCCTCAAATATGTAGGCGACGCTTTCTTTTCCAGATGGAGTGACCGCGAAGACCGTTCCGCAACCGTTGCCGCAGTGTGGACTGCCTCCCGCCCAGGTCGTGCCATAGAGCATGCCGTGGAAGTCGATGAGAGATGTTAACGGTCCGGCGCCATCTGCTTCGCCGCCCTTGAAGCTGTAAAGTACCGATTCCGCGCCCGACGGCGTGATGGCGAAAACCGTCCCGTTGCCGCCCTTGCCGTCGTTCGCGGTCGTGCCGTAGAGCATACCTCGAACGTCGATGAGAGGCGCGGTCGGTTTCGCCCCATCAGTCTTGCCCCCCTTAAAGTTGTAGATTACGGTTTCGGCTCCGGAAGAAGTCAGCGAGAACACGGTTCCGTCGCCATTTGTACCGCCGGCCGCCGTCGTGCCGTACAGCGTTCCGTTGACATTGATGAGGCCGTTCGGGTTCGAGCCGTCTGCCGGTCCCCCCGTGAAGTTGTGGAGCGTAACCTCCGTGCCGGAAGGAGTGATCGAGTAGGCCGTCCCCATTCCGCTGCTTCCGCCCGCGGAGGTAGTGCCAAAAAGAGTGCCGCGTACGTTGATGAGGCCTCTAGGATCGGCTCCTTCTTTCGGGGCGCCTTTAAACAGATGGAGCACCTGTTCAGTGCCGGAAGGCATCATCGTAAAGACGCTGCCGGCGCGCGCCGGACCACGCTCCGATCCGGCAGTCGTGCCGTAAAAGGTGCCGTTAACGTTGATGATCGGGGCATTTGGATGCGCGCTATCGCGTGTGTGGCGCCCCTCGAAACTGTAAAGTACCCCGTACGTAACGTGCGGCCTGATTAGCGAGGGCCGGCGATCTTCAGCCGGCGCACCGAGCGGCAGTTGCGACGCGCTGCACCCAATCAAGATTTGCGCAAGCAAGCAAATTCCTAATAAAGAGCGCATGGTACATCCTCGCTACGAATTGATGGCCTTTGGTCTTCGGTGCTGCAAAATCGCGCCCCTCTCAGCCGAAGCCGCAAGACCTTGCGTTTTCGCCCCGGAAGGCTCAGACTTTTTTCATCAGTCAGTGTATATTCTACACGCAAGACTTCTAGCACCCCGTAAGGAGAACGACCTATGCGCTTTTTGCAAGGCTCCCTCGTTGCTGCGGCTCTCGTCGCCGCCTCATCTGGAGCCGCGATGGCTCACGGTCCCATCGGCGCCGCCGCGACTATGATGCTGCCGGATTCGCACAGTTACAGCGGCAGCTGGCCGGCGACCATAAGCCGCGCGAAAGTCGGTAACGGCACGTCGTGCCTTACCTTGACCCAAACGAGCAGCAATGGCGGTTCGGCCTCGTTAGTTTCGGGCAGCCAGAAATTCCCTTACGGCACATTCCAGATTTTCAACCACACGCTCGTCGCAACGATCCAAGCCCAAGGATACGGGCAGAACGCCGGCATGGTATTCATCGGATCGACCAAACGCGGTGAAATCGGTCCCGGTGTATTCGACGAGGTCTACGGCGGTGAAGCGTTCGTCGAGGGCGCTCTGTCCTTTGGCATGAAGGGCGGCTGCTGAAATCGCGGAGCGCGGGCCAGACGCTCTTCGCCGAAGCTAACGCGGGCGGTGCTTGAGACTCAGTTTTTAGCCCTGACTATTTATCCATCCGGTGGTGGCAGACTTCGAAGCGGTTACCCAGCGGGTCTTCGAAGAAGACCGCATAGAACGTTGGATGGTGCTGCTCGAAATAGGCCGGCCCTTCGACATCCCGGGCGCCGTGTTCGCGAACGACGCGTGCGACCTCATCCACGAACGCTCTACTGGGCGCCGCGAACGCGATGCGCGTTAGCGTTGGGCGCGCCTGTGGATCCTCGTAAACGTTGAAGAAATCCGCACGAATATCCCCGTAACGCCGCGTGTATCCGAAGCGGGCAGTTCGTACGGTCGTAGGCTCGGTGCCAAACAGCGCCATAAGTGCGTCGAAAAAAGGCCGCACGGCCTGCGCGTCGCTCACCCGAAAGTCGATGTGGCTAACCAGCGGGAACGCATATCTCTCGAAGTAACGTCGCCGCCCTTCGCGTAGGTCTTCGTTCTCTCCCAGATCGTTCAAGTGTCACCTCTCGTCAGAACGGTTGTTCAGCATGCAACTGGCGCGCTCAAGTCACCGTTTCGATCAGAACTCTGGCGCCATGTCGGTGTAGATCGAGATCGCCGAAACGCGCTGGGAATCGACGACGATCGTCACGTCCTGCGGCAGGTCGACCTTCTTCTTCGGCAGTGCGACGGTTTCGCCGGGCACGTTCGAGCTGTATATCACCACGAAGTGCCTGGCGCTTTTTTCAGGTCCGGCGCCATATATGGAGCGTACGGTTGCGTAGCTTGTTCCGATGCGCACGCCGAGTCGAGTCGAGTAGGCGGAAAGGTCGGCGTCGGGGACGCTCACCGCAGGCGCGGGCGCGCGAAAGAGCGCGACGCTGCACTGATCGGTAGTCGCTGTAGCGAATGCAATGTGGTGAATACGGTCGTACTTGAGCAGCTGCCAGACCCCGGCGAAATTCGGGCGACCCTCCTCGTCGTGACAGTTCATGCTCGCCGGTTTTCCGGGAAGCTGCTCCGGCTTTGACATCTTGAACGCGTTGCCGCCCGTGTGATACGCCGTTGCCTGCGTGAACCAGGACGTGAGCGCATCGGAGCCGGCCGCAACCGGTCGAGTTGCGAACGCACACACAGCGACCAGCACGATGCCGAAGAGTCTTTGCTTCATATCCTTCCCTCCCAACTTTACAGCCCGGCGCGCTGGGCTGCGTAGCGAAACTGGCCTGATTGCCAAGCACAGACGCTGCCGTCGTTCATAACGAAGGATTCGAACCCGTCGACCTCGGGGTTGAAGTCTTCGTTGAGCCGCTTGGTGGCGGGCCAGTTGACGGCGGGATCTTGGCGCGCCGCACCCCTTGCCTTCGAGTTCGAAAACTGCCGTTCTTTTACGAGCAGGTTGAGTGCGGCGGCCAATCGTCTTGCGTCATCCATCTTTCTGCCTCTTACAATCGGGTGAGCTCGATCACGCTGAATCCCTGCGCGTCGACGTCTACGGCGAAGCCGCGCTCCAGTTCCTTTCCATCGAGCTTTTCGTGATGCGCCCACTCGCCGAGCAGGCTCGTGAAGTAGCGCACGTGATACGTGCCGCGCAGTTTACGGGCAAAGCGCAAAGGCGTCGCGATCGTGCGCGCCGCCGTGTTGCCGAGCAATATCACGTAGTTCGAACCGCGCTGCAGCGCGATCTCGGTGACCTCGTCGCCGAGCTGCAGCATCGGCGTCACGTCGCGCTCGTACGCCTGAATCGTATATTCCGAGACGCACTCGAAGTTCGCATAGAGCGTCGGCTCCGGCAGCCGTGCCACGAACCAGGTGAGCTTTTTCCCCCCGAAGAGCACGTTGCGCGCCCCCAGCCACTTCCACTGCGGCGCGAGGCGCGGATTGCAGACGAGTTCCCTGCCGCGAATGTCGAGCCCGCACGCACCCTCGATCGCCGACCACACGTAGCGGGGCGGATACCAGGGCGAGAGCATCATCCCTTGATTAGCGAGGGTCTCGCCGTGCAGCCATTCGGAGAACTGTCCCGGCACGGTGTTGTGCCGTCCGGGATCGCGCGAGTAATGCTGAAAGCTCGTGCCGAGTGCATAAGCCATGAGTCCCGGGTTGAAGCGCGCCGCCGCCAGCGCGAAGAGAAACGTCATGCCGACCCATACCCCGCCGAGCAATCCCCAACTGCGCGTCGGACTGTACTCGAGATCGTCGCGCGGAACCGTACGAATGCCGGCCTCGGTCCAAAACTCCGGAACGCTCAGCCTGCTGACGATTCGCGCCTCCGTCTCGTGGTCGCCAAGGCCGAACGTGACCGGAAAGAGCATGTCGACGGTAACGTTCGAGCGAGGCTCGCCATCGACGTCGATGTTGAGATAGTAGAGCCCGGTCTCGGGGTTGCGTAAATGTTTGTTGATTGCTCGGCGCAGCGCCGCCGCCTCACGCTCGAAGCGCTCGATGTCCTTCTTCTTTCCGAGCGCCCGCGCCATCGCACCCATCCAGACGAGGGCGCCGTAACACTCGGAGTTCACCTCCGTCGACGCGCCCGAGATGCGATAATCGTCGATGATGTTCCTCCAGCCGACGATGCCCTGTTCGTACGTCGAGGTTGCGGTACACCAGACCAGCCCACGCGCGTCGCGTTGCGAGAGCAAGTACTCCGTGGCGCGCTTCGCCGCCGCGTACGACTCGCGCAGGAACTCGATGTCGCCGGTGACGCGGTAATGATGGGCGAGCGCGAGAACGACGAGCGGTGTGTCGTCGTTAACGTTCAGTCCGTAGGTGCTCGCCTTGCCGTTGCGAACGTCGTAATACTCGACGACCATTCCGCTGCGCCGCGGGTGGCGCAAATACCAGCGCAGGGATTCGCGCGAGAAGTCGGGCGTAACGTAGTCGGAGCCGAGCACGAACGACGCCGTGTCGCGTCCGACGCTGTTGTTCGTGCGCGTCGGATCGTTGACGAAGCACCACCCGGTGGGCGCATAGAGCTGCGTCCGCAGCATGTTTGCCTTTGCCCACAGCACGCCGCGATTCACGTTGACGTCCGGCGTGACCACGACCGAATTGGCGAGGACGCGATCGAAGTGCGCGCGGGTTTGCGCGAGCGCCGTCGTCGCGGAGGGAGCGTTCACAAACGCGCGGCGCGCTCCCCGCGCACCGCCCGCCGACGCAGTCATCGTGAAGTAAAACCGGCGCCGCACGCCGGGACTCAGCCGGTGGCGATGATGGAAGAGCGCGATCGGCTCGCTGAGATCGGGGACGACGCGGTTCGAGAGCGCACCCGAGAAGTGGGGGCGCGTGATCTTCGAATGATCGCCGGTCACCTCGAAGCTGTGCGGCGCCAGCGAGACGCCAAGCGCGCGGCCCTGCTCGGGAGAGCGCTCGTTCGAAGCGACGACTGCATGAAGCGCTTGGTCGAACCGGACGCGCACGTCGCGCGCGGTATTGCCCCGCAGCATCGCGCCGGCGAAGCTATCGAGCAGGCGCGTCTCGTGCGAGTCGTTGCGAATCTCGATCGTTAGGTACGCGACGAGCGGGTCGACCCGTGGCCCGACCGGAAAGCGATTGAGGACGAAGAGTTTCTCGCAGACCGTCACGCCCTCGTCGACGCGATACTCGTATTCTTGCATGTGCGGATGGATGCGAAAGCGACCGCTGACCTTCGGTCGCGCCGCTCCGGTCGGTCCGTCCCAAAACTCGATCCCAAGCCCGGCCAACACCGTGAAGCCGAGGTCGCTCGAGTAGAACTTTTCAAGCGCACCCGATGCTTTGATGACGATCGCGCCTTTTGGGCCGCCCAGCGTGCTGCCGACGGCGAGTTCGGAATCGTCGATTTCGTAGAGCGACATGCGCTCGCCCGAACCGAAAGTTTTCGCGCTCACGTTAACTCGGTTCGCTTGCTTTGCAGGCGCGCTCCTTCCGAGCGCCAATTGCTCGGCGTGCTCTTATTGGGAATCGAAACGTCGTGCGACGACACGGCTGCCGCGGTGGTCCGCGATGGACGCGACGTGCTGTCGAGCGTCGCGACGAATCAAGACGCGTTTCACGCCAAGTACGGCGGCATCGTTCCCGAGATCGCCAGCAGACAGCACGTAGCCCTGTTGTCTGCGGCGGTCGAAGACGCGCTCGATCGCGCCGGGACGACGTTTTCGGAAATTGACGGCATCGTCGTCACCGCAGGACCGGGGCTAATCGGCAGCCTCGTCGTTGGCGTCGCCGCGGCAAAAGCGTACGCGTTCGCGTTGCAGCGCCCGCTCTACGCGGTGAACCATCTTCACGGCCACGTCTTCGCGCCGTTTCTCGATCGCGACGCGGAGCCGCCCTATCCGTTTCTCACGCTCCTCGTTTCCGGCGGACACTCGCAGCTCGTCGCCGTGGAGTCTGCGAACCGCATGCGCGTGCTCGGACGCACGCACGACGACGCGGCGGGCGAAGCGTTCGATAAGACCGCGCGGCTGCTCGGCCTTCCCTACCCCGGCGGACCCGCGCTCGACGCGATGGCGCAGCGCGGCAATCCGCGAGCGCACGCCTTTCCGCGTCATCGCCCTTCAGGTGATTCGCTCGATCTTTCGTTTTCGGGTTTGAAAACGTCGGTGCGATACTTCCTCGAATCGGAAGCCGGAAAGAACGCGCAGCCCGAAGACGTTGCGGCCTCGTTTCAGGCCGCCGTCGTCGACGTGCTGATGGCGCGGCTGCAGGCTGCGTGGGAGCGCGGCTCCTACAACGCGGTAACGCTCTCGGGCGGCGTCGCGGCGAACTCGGCGCTCCAAAGAGCATTCCGCGCCTGGGCCGAGCGCAACGGCACTACCGCCCTTATCCCGCCGCCGAAGTACTGCACCGACAATGCCGCAATGATCGCCGCAGCGGCGTTCTACCAGCGCGATGGGGTTCGCGCCGACCCCCTCACGCTTTCCGCCGACCCAAACTTGCCGTTTTGATTACTCAGCGTCGGGTAATCGGTAGTCCGGCGGCTGGCTCAAAAAGTAGCTGCGATTGTAGCGCGATGCGATCGGCACGAACTCACGAGGACCGCCGGAGAAATCGAATGCATCTCCTTCGGGTGAGTTCGCGCGGGTGTCGCTGGCAGCCAGGCGCCCCAGGCCAAATTGATCCTCGACGAACTTCAAGATGCTGCCGTGCTCGTAGGAAACGTGCGAGACGTAACCCTCCTTGGCGTACGGCGAAATAATTAGCAGCGGTACGCGAAAACCCAAGCCATCGATATCGACGTAAGCCGGTGCGACCGGATCGAACCAGCCGCCCGACTCGTCCCAGAAGATGAATATCGCGGTGGAGTTCCAGAACTGCGACTCCCCCACGGCGTTCACGAGCTGCGTCACCCACGATGGTCCGGTGCTCGATCCCGAGCCGCCGTGATCGGAGTTGGCGTAGGTCGGCGTGATCCACGTGACGCTCCGAAGCTTGCCGTTGCCGACGTCGGCGATAAACTTCGACGACGGCGCGATGACGTCGGCGTCCCAATCCGGGCCGTAGCAAATGTGGCGAATCGCCTGGTAGGCACTCCAAATTCCGACACGCCCCTTGCCGCCGTCGGCGCGAGCGCCGGAGAGACCGCAGCTCGCGCTTCCACCGCCCTTCACCGGCGACGCGTAGAACGCCCAAGTTAAGCCGGCGGCGTCGAGCTCGTCACCGAGCGTAGTCGGATCCCAGCACGGCACCTCCGTTCCGTCGGAGTAGTTGCGATCGGGGCCGAGCACCGAGATGACGTCGCTCGGGCCACCGGGGCAGCCCCACAGCGTCGCGGGATTGTCGACCGATGCGTTCGGGTTGACCGCGGCGATCGCGTATTGATGCGAGACGAAGCTGCTCGTGTCAAAGTCGGACTCGAACATTTCGTCCGCGAGAACGTATTGATTGGCCATGTCCCAGTACGGCTGCGCCTCCGACTGCGGAACGTAACTGTACGGCGGGTCCACATTCGGACACGGCGGTCCCGACGATCGGCCGCAGGTCCAGCGCTGTTTGTCGAAGCCGTTCATGCGGCAGTTCGTACCGGGAATGCTCCCGGTGCCGCGGCACGACTTGATGAAGCCCTGCGCGTTGTGCTGCAGATCCCAGGTCGTCGCAAGCGTAACGGGCTGCAGCGCGATCTGCTGATGCTTCGTGTTATATCCGTAGGTCGACGTCGTCGCGCCCGGATACCCCATAAACAGATTGTTGAGGCTGCGGTTCTCTTGAATGATGATGACCACGTGCTGGATCTTGCCGCTCGCCGTCAGCCGATGGTCGTGCGCGACCGCCGCACCGCGCGACACGGAGGTGAGGCCATCCGCTCCGCAACCTGCGAGCAGCGCGGCCGCCGCCGCAACCGAGATAACAGAACGCACGGCCTACTCCGCGTCGGGCACGCGACGATCGGGCTGTTGGTGGATGAAGTAGCTCCGGCCGTAGGCGGAATAGATCGGGACGAACGGCCGCGGATACTGGTTGAAGTCGAAGCAGTCGGCTTCCGGCGAGTTGGCCCGCGAGTCGCTTGCGCCGAGTTGTCCTAAGCCGAACTGGTCCTCGATGAACCTAAGGATGCTCCCGTGCTCGTAGCCGACGTGAGAGACGTAGCCCTGCTTTGCATACGGCGAGATGATCAAGAGCGGCAAACGAAACCCTAGGCCGTCGTTATCGGCGTAAGGCGGGGCAACCGGATCGAACCAGCCTCCCGAGTCATCCCAGAAGATGAAGATTGCGGTCGAGTCCCAGAACGGCGATTCGCCGATCGCGTTGACGAGTGAGGCGACCCACGATGGGCCGGTCCGCGAGCCGGAGCCGCCGTGGTCCGAATCTACGAACGTCGGCGTGATCCAGGTCACGCTGCGCAGATCTTCGTTCGCGATGTCGGTAAGAAACTGCGAGGGCGGCGTAACGACGTCGGCGTTCCAATCGGCGCCGTAGCAGATATGACGGATCGCTTGATACGCGCTCCAAATGCCGGTACGTCCCTTGGAAGCATCCCCTCGCGGACCGGTACCGCAGCTGTAACTGCCGCCGCCTTGGATCGAAGCGGCGTAGAAACTCCACGACAAGCCCGCGCCGTCGAGCTCGTCGCCAAGGGTCGGCGGATCCCAGCACGGCAGCTCGGTGCCGTCGGGGAACTGGCGGTTGTAACCGAGCAGCGGGATCGTGTTGTTCGGACCGCCGGGGCAGCCCCAAAGCCCCTTCGGATAGTTGACCGACGAGTTTGGATTCACGCCCGCAATGATGTACTGGTGCGACATGAAGCTGCTGGTGTCGAAGTCGGAAGCGAACATCTCGTCGGCGAGCACGTATTGGCTCGCCATATCCCAATACGGTTGCACCTCGTACTGCGGCACGTAACTGTACGGCGGGTCCGCGTTAGGACACGGCGGTGCCGAAGGAAGGCCGCACGTCCACTTTTGCTTGTCGAAGCCGTTCATCCGGCAGTTCGTTCCAGGAATGCTCCCGAGGCCGTGGCACGATTTGATAAACCCTCTTCCATCGTGCTGTAAGTCCCAGGTCGTGGCAAGCGTAACGGGCTGGAGCGGGATTTGGCGTTTCTTCGTATCGTATCCGTATGTCGCCGTCGTCGCGCCCGGGTAGTTCATGAAGAGGTTGTTGAAGGACCGGTTTTCTTGAATGATGACGACGACGTGCGCGATCTTTCCGCTGGCGGTCACGCGCCGGCCGGCAGAGCCTGGGGCGCCGGGGCTCGCCACGGGAGCGGCAGGTCCCGAGCACCCGGCGATCGCGCCGGCAAGCGCGACGATCGAGAAAGCTCGAACGACAAAAAAATCGCGTAGGTGCATAAGATCTGCTCCTTGCAAGTGCGCGCCGTTTGACGCGCTCGTTTTCGCGCGGGGCGCGCCGGTCCTGCGCTTCTGTGGGGGAAGACGCGACCTTTCTCGCCAACGCCCTGCGCCCGGGAGGGGCAACGGTCGTCCTCGGGAGGCGGCCGTGACGGAGCTTATAGGAGCGATGGCAATGACGGACGACGAGTTACAACAGTTCGCCGACAGTACCGTGCGACTTACCTTTGACCGTCAAGCGTTGACGGGCAAGCTCATCACGGGCTTCGAGGCTCAGGTCAGAGTCAACGCACCATACGCTCTGCAGTGGCACGACTTGAATCCGACGTCGGGCACGAAGGAAGAACGCCTCG
Organism: Candidatus Cybelea sp.; assembly: GCA_036269355.1. Lineage (GTDB taxonomy): Bacteria > Vulcanimicrobiota > Vulcanimicrobiia > Vulcanimicrobiales > Vulcanimicrobiaceae > Cybelea. The sequence goes on from DATASC010000206.1 coordinate 28,705, forward strand.
TGGCAATACCGAGCGCTGAAGTCGTGGAATCGATCGAGCTCGTCAACGAAAACGTTTCTGAGGAAATTGAGGACGCCGCAGAGGACGCGCAGACGCCCGGCTAACGACCGCGTAGCTGACGAAATGAGCAGTGCTTACAACGCATAGGTAAACGTCGTGCCGTGGCAGCCGCCGCAACGGTAGCGCACGTTGTTCGTGCCGGCCTTTAAGTTGAAGACCAAGACTGACGCTGCGCGCCCGGCGCGGATTTCTCCCGGACCGGCAATCTTCAGCTGCGACGGGTCGCTCCAGATTGCCGCTCCGAAGCGCAGTGCCCGCGGCGCCGCGAACGTGAGCGTGAGCCATCCGTCTTTCACGCCGGCACGCAGCAACGACGGCATTTCCCCCCTCGGCACCTCCGGAAGCGGGCGATCGAAACGCGAAACCGGATAATCCGCGTATCGGAACACCCGGCTCGGCAACGTGTGCCCCGAGAGAAACGTCATACTGGCGCGGGCGTCGTGATAGTCGATCGTAGCCGGATACAGGGTATCGCCGTGGAGTATCTCCGACGGCACTTCCGTGCCTCCGGCTATGTATGGAAAGGCGACCGCGCGCGGCGCGGCCGAGAACGTGCGAGCGTCGCGCGATGCCTGAGTTAGCGTTTCGAGTTTCATTCCGTCGCGCACCACCTCGTCGAGCATGGCGTTCAGCACTACGGAGTTCGCGGCGATGGGGCCGTCGATCGACTCCTCCTGCACGATCGTGACGATCGGCTGAGTCTCACCGGCCGCGGCGTACGCATCGACGAGTTTTCGTGCGTACGCGGCTGCGCTCGCCGGAGAGAATCCGCCGCGCCGCAGCAGATCGTCGGGATCCGTGGAGAAGGCCGACTCGCGCCCGCTAAGGTACGCTCGTGTAAGGTCGCGCGCCGTCCACTCAAAGGCGAGCATCGCGCATCCGCCGTCCGGCTGCGGCCGCTTGTACGAACGAAGATCGGCGCAATACGTGCCCCACGGCGCGCCGTAATCGAAGGTAGCGTCGGTCCCGCGGCTGTTCCAGGTAATGCCCCAGAACGCGTGCTCGTCGAACGAAAGAGCGCGGCGTATGTCGCGCTCCTCACCGGCGGTTAGGATGCTCACGCTCGGAACGTACCACGGCAGCTTCGCTCGCATTGCGGCGTGCAGATTCTTCCAGAACTGAGCCTGCGCATCGTCGCCGTTGGCAGCATGACGCGCGTTGTAATCGGAGGCGTAAGCCATGTATCGGATGTCGCCAACCATCCACGAGACCGGCACGCGATGCGCCGCGGCGATTCGCTCGATGTTCCGCGTACCCTCCTCCGACATCACCTCCTGGAGCGAGGTGAAGACGAAGCGCGTCTGAGTAGCCGCGGATGGCACCGACCAACGCGGGCGATCCGGAGACGAACTTCTACCCAACGCTTTAAAGCCGCACTTCGCAAAGCGGAGGTCGATAGGCGGAAAGCTGCTCGCCGGGACCCGATACCAAATCGCGCCGTCGTAGCTAACCGTGCATGGAATGGCGCTCCGATCGACGACGATGCCCGCGTTGTGAGAGAGCGGCGAAGACGACGGCGCGGGCGCGGGCGCGCACGCTGCAGCCGCTATGACGGCGACGAACATCGCGCGTCGCCGAGTGCCGGCAACGGCTGCCGTGGCAACCGCTAACGGTACTCGGCCGGCGCGATATATTCGTGTTATGGCTTCGTTTCTATCCGATCGTCGCTTACGGCGTCAGCGAAAAGACCGTGCCGTCGTTATGCGCGCCGCCGAACTCGGTCGTGCCGTATAGGACTCCGTGCAGGCGCAACAACGGTGCCTGGGGGCCCGAACCGTCGCCGGAGCCGCCGAAGAAATGCAGTACGGTCTCGAAGCCGCTCGTCGTGACCTGATAGACCGTTCCACACCCCGCGTTACCAAAGTAATTGCAGCTTCCCGAGCCGCCACTCACGGTGGCGCCGTATAGAACCCGGCTTGTCGCGACGAGGCCGGCCGCGGGAAATGCACCATCGGGACCGGCAAACTCGTGCAAAACCGTTTCGGTCCCGCCCGGCGTAATGCTGAAGACCGTTCCGCATCCTGGAACGCCACCGTAACTGCAAACTCCGGTACCGCCGGCTGAGGTCGTGCCGTACAGGACGCCGTTCTTGGCAACGAGCTCAGTAAACGGAATCGCGCCGTCGCCGGATCCGCCAAAGCTGTGCAAGACCGTTTCGGTTCCGCTCGGCGAAATGCTGAAGACGGTACCCTCGTTATTCGCGCCTCCACGAGCGGTCGTGCCATAGAACACACCATTGAGCGCAACGAGATTGTAGGTAGGATTCGCGCCGTCGCCCGAAGATGCGGTGCCTCCAAAGTTGTGCAGTATCGCTTCCGTTCCGCCTGGCGTGATGCTGAAGACCGTTCCACATCCCGCGCTATACGCATTGCACGGCGCCGAGCCGCCGTAGTTGGTCGTGCCATAGAGCACGTCGTTCAAGGCCACAAGCGACGCGCTGGAAGCGCTGCCGTCCGAGGGCCGGCCTGCAAAACTGTGAAGTACGCTATACCCTCCGTACCGAGAGATGGCGTATACCGTTCCGCAACTTAGGTAGGAGGAGCCGTAACATTCGGCAGTTGCAGTCGTGCCATAGAGCGTGCCGTGGAGCGCAATGAGGCCGGCATACGGATGCGTTGCATTGTCACCGTAGCCGAGACCGAAGCGGTGCAGTATCGTTTCTGTGCCGCTCGTAGTGACGCTGAAGACCGTCCCGCACCCTTCACCGCTAAGGCACCGGGTTGAACCGCCGTTGGCGGTCGTGCCGTACAGCAGGCCCTGCCGGTTGATGAGAGGCGCGATCGGCCCCGTGCCGTCGTGCGGGACACTTCCAAAGCTGTAAATTACCTGGTAATTGGTAGTGGTTTTCTTAACGCTGTTGACCGGCTGCGAGAGGCCGGTAAGGTTGCCGCCGCCGGAACAGGCCGCAAGTGTGCCCGCGCCGATCGCAACGGCAAGGAACGCAACGAGATAACGCAACGGGGTATCCTCCCTTCATTAATGACGCCGAACAAACTCTCGGAAGAGCCTACCGGCACTACACCTTAAAAAATCGCGGTCGGAGGGACTCGAACCCCCAACCTACAGGTTCGAAGCCTGGTGCTCTATCCGTTGAGCTACGACCGCGTAGGATTGCTTGCGGGTCGTCTTCGACAAGCTCAGGTTGACAACATTGGAGCCGGGGTGACGGTTTGGTATAAGTCTCGCCGTGTCGGCGGTAGTTCCACGCGGCCGTCGGCGTGCGGGCGCGCGAGCAGCGACTGGTAGACGCCCATCCGGCCAGTGGCAAAGCCCTGCGCGCTCCCCGCCAGGTAGAGCCGCCAGAGGCGATAGCTCACTTCGCCCGCGGCACGGATCGCGGCGTCACGATTCCGTTCGAGGTTTGCCACCCACGCGCGTGCCGTCCGCGCGTAATGCTCGCGTAAGTTCTCCACGTCTCGCACTTCGAAGCCGGCGCGCTCGGCCGCGTTCAGGCCCTCCGAAATGGCGACCAACTCCCCGTCGGGAAAGATGAAACGCCCCATGAAGCCGCTGGCCCTATAGCCGCGCCGTTTTGGACTCTCCTCGGCGATCGCGTGGTTGAGAAAGAGCCCTCCGGGTCGCAGCGCGTCGTACGCCGCGCGAAAGTAATCGGCGAATCGCGAACGCCCAACGTGCTCGAACATCCCAACGCTGACGATCTTGTCGAAACGCTCGCCGCGCAGCTCGCGGTAATCGCAAAGCTCGACGGTCGCGAACGCCGAGATTCCGGCCGCAGCAATGCGCCGGCGAGCCTCATCGCGTTGCAGACGGCTCAACGTGATCCCGAGCGCATGCACGCCCAACTGGGCGGCTCGTATCACCAAAGCGCCCCAACCGCAACCGATGTCGAGCAGACGCTCCCCGGTGCGCAGCCGCAGCTTGCGCAGCGTGTAGTCGACCTTCGCAGGCTGCGCGTCGTCGACCGTGTCGACTTCGTCGTCGAAATACCCACACGAATAGACCAGCGCGCGGTCGAGAAAGCTTTGATAGAACTCCAAGGGCTGATCGTAGTGAAAACCGACCGCCGCGCGATCGCGCCGGCGCGAATGCATTCGGCCGCGCAGCTTCGCCTCGCGCAGGCGCGGCAGCTTCTCCTTCGGCAGGCGGCGCAGCAGCGACACGAGCCGCATCAACTCCCGTCCATGAAGCCTCGAGCCCGCCTGGTAGAGCACGTCGACCGCGGCTTCGAGACTGCCCTCGACTTCGAGCAGACCGGCTCCAAACGCCCGTCCTACCGAAAGCTCGAGCGGCGGCGCGAACGCGATCCGCAGGGCGCCGGCTGAATTCACCTGCAGGACGAACCGTTCGTCCTCGGTCGCGGCGATGCGCGTGCCGTCCCAAAGCACGATGCCGAAATTTCGCGCGTAGGCGTCGCCGAAGATCAGCCGCAGTATCGCGACGGCAATTCGCGCATGGGGATCGCCCGACGCGAACCGCTCAGCGTTCAAACGAGACGATTTGATTCGCTTCGCGGTGGTTCGTCCAGAACCGCGATCCGTCATAGGCCAGCGACCGCGCCGCGAAGGGAATCCGTGCGAGATCCTCCGACACGGTGCTTCCGTTGGCGGAGATCTTGGTCAGCAAGTACTCGCCACTCTCCTCGTCGTCGGTCGTGACGAGATAGAAGGCTCCGTCGTAATAGCACTGGCCGCAGATCTGGTGCGGCACGTCGATCTGGCGCATCACGCTGCCGCGCTCGTCCAAACCGAGAATCCGGCGGTTGTACCACTGGCTTAAGTATATCCACGTGCCGTCAAAGCTCAGCTGCGACCCGGTATATTCCGGACAGTCGATCGAGTCTTGCGATTTAAACCCGTGTCCGGGAATGAACCGGCGGATGACGCGGTCGTCGTCCTCACCGATGCCGCACACGACGCGCAGCTCGTCGCCGACGACGGTCATTCCCCAAGGCTTCCCGGGTACTTTATCTTCTTCGATGACGGTCCATTGCAGCGGGTTGATCGCGTAAAGCCGGTCGGTCTCGATCGATCCCATCCAGAGCTTATCGCCGTCGAACGCCAGGGCTTGGGGACGCGGGGCGGGCGACGGTAACCTCAAAGATTCTTTAATGTCTTGCACGCTAGGAGCATACGTCGTTAGCTGTTGGCCACCTCTCCTCAGCTAAGGAGCGGGGCCTGCCGTCGGCAGGCCCCGTGTTTCTTGCGTCGCGTAAGCGCTAGCCGCTTACGTCTTGTTTCTTCCCGCAACTGCGCGTTCCCAAAACCTCCCGACATGGTAGACTAAACGAACGGAGGTAGTAACGTGCCGATAGTACCGGTCACTCAGCCGCAGAGCGTAACACCGGGCGGCGGCTTCGATTACGTCACCGTCGACGCCCAGCGGCAACGCGTCTATGCCGCGCACGGCGGAGGCGGCGGACTGTTGATTGCCGACGCGGCGAACGGCCGCGTGCTCGGAATCGTGAAGGTCGGTCCCATGGCCGGCGTCGCCGTCGATCCAGCCACCGGACACGTCTTCACCGGAAACGGCAGCGGGCGTTCGGTGAGCGAGGTCGATCCGGTCGCGCAGAAGATTCTGCGCACCGTCGCCGTCGACGGCCCGGTCGACGCCATCGCCTACGATCCCGATCTCAAGCGCATCTACGCCGACGAAGACGACGGCACGCGCATCTTCGTCATCGATGCGACCACCTTCAAACAGATCGCAACGGTCACGCTGCCGGGACACAAGCCGGAATATATTCAGGTCGATCCCGATACGCACGCGGTCTATCAGAACATCTCCGACGACGATACCTCCGTGAGCCAAATCGTCGCGATCGATCCGAAGTCGCTGCGCGTCGCGAGCTCGATTCCGACGCCGTTTCTCAAGAGCGACCATCCGCTGCAATACGATGCCGTGCATCACGTCCTGCTCGTCGCGGGCGAAAACGGCGAACTCGCCGTTTTCGACACCTCCGGAAAACTGCTGCACAAGGTAACGTATCCGGGACGAGTCGACCAGTGCAGCTGGGAGCC
>DATASC010000207.1:0-9028 GCA_036269355.1 Candidatus Cybelea sp.
CATCGGGACGCTACTCGAAGGCGAGGACGTGCCCGGCAAGGCCAGCGCCGTGATCGAAGTCTATTCCGGACAGCAGAGCAGCACGCAGTGTTAAGCGACCGCGTCGGGTAGCACGATCCCCGCGAGATTGAGCGGGTCGTAGGTACCGAGATTCAGCGATTCGCGAACGACTCCGGCGCGCCGAACGGCGCGCAGCGCGTCGATCGCCTCTGGAAGCGCGAACTGCTCGCCGACGAAACCTGCGACGAAGCGTCCGCCGCGAATCTCTCCGCGCGACTCCATGCGCCGGAAAATTGAAAGCAGCTCGCGCCACGGCGGCGCGAGGCTTTCGCGCGCGATGACGTCGCGGAAGACGACGCCCCAGCGCGCGAGCAGACGGCGTGCAAAGGCGTCGCGGTCAACGCGCGCCGTCTCCGCCTGTAAGAGCGTCCATCGGCCGCTCGAGGCGCGGGGCCGTGCGCGCAGACCCTTCTCGCCGAGTCGCCGCTTCGGGTCGCTGAGCGACCTTAGCGCGTCGAAACCGTCCGCGGTTACCAGACCCGCCGCGACCAATTGCCAGAGCGCCTCCTCGATCTCGCTCGGGAGCCGCTTCGTCGCGCGGGCGATCTCACCGAAAAAAGGAGCGCGCATCTGCTCGATCTGTTCGAGAACTTCGAGCGCCGCATGCGAGAGCGCCGCAGGATCGCTGCGACGGCGAACGATCAGCTCCTCGGCGTTGGAGCGCAGGAAAAGCGCAATCGGCGCGAGGCGCGTCGGCCGCACGCGCGCGCCTTCGGGCGCGAAGCCGGGCTCGATCGACGGGTGCGGCGTCAGGCGTCCCCACATCACGTCGCCGGAATAGCAAAGACGATCGAGGAGCTCGGGCTTATAGCCCGCAACGCGCGCCGGCAGAATCTGCGACTCCCAGGCGAAGGCGGGAATCTCGTAGCCTTCGAGCTGGCGGACGATCTGCAGCGTGCCGTCGATTCCATGCAGACGCGACGCGGCCGCGACGTGCTGCCAGCGCTGGAGGAACGTCACGTACGCTGCGGTCGTCACCGGCTCGATTTCGCGTCGAAGCGTTCCGATTGTCAGCCGATGAATCCGCGCCAGTACTCGGCGATTGCACCACTCCTCTGCCGCATCCGAACCGGTAAAGCGTCCGCGTAAGACCTGCCCCTGCGCTTCGAGGCGCAGCAGGGCCGCTTCGATCGCTTCCGGCTCGATATGCAGTCGCTGCGCCACCTCCGCGACGCTCACCGGCCCGCTCGATTCGAGCCAGCCGCGAAGAATCTCCGTGACGGCGAGGTCACGTTCTTCCGGCGCCAGGCCGTAAGCGGCTCGGGCAAGTTCCGATCGTTCCGTACACGCCCAAAAGCCTTCGACCCTCACGGCACGGCGATCCGCGACGAGCTCGTCGAACCACGCGCTCCACGCCGGCACCGGTGGAAGCACGATGAGCGAGGTCAGCGCATCGTGGAGCTCGTCCGCGTCGCGAACGACGGGCCACGACTCGTCGGCGACTTGCGAAATAGCCGCTCGGTCGAGCACGCCGGCGCCGTCCACGTCGTCGCGCAGCGTCCGCCGCAGCTGCACCGCACGCGCGCGCCGCTCCTCGAGCGGCGCATCGTCGAGGTAGGCATACGGATTCGCATTGAGGATCTCGTGACAGAAGACCGACGGCTCGGGCGTATCGATTGCGACGGTGCGCACCGCACCCGTTTCGACTCCACGCAGCACCTCCAGCAATCCCGAAAGGTCCATCGCCTCAGTCAGACAATTGCCGATGGTCTCGCGCACCAAGACGTGATCGGGAATACGAATTGGCCCCGTGAGATTCTCCGGACATGCCGCCTGATCGGGGAAGACGGCGGCGAGCAAATCGTCGGCGCGCATCCGCAAAATCTGCGGGGGCACCTTGCGGCCGCCGCTGAAACGCAGGATAGCGAGCGCGCGGGATGCGTTCCAGCGCCAGCGTGCCGCGAACATCGGCGCCGGCAGAAGCGCTTGCGTCAGCGTCGTTTCCGCGCTCGGCGACTTTACGAACTCGAAGACCGCGTCGAGCGGAAAAGCGTGCTGATCGCTGAGCGACAACACGAAGCCGTTGTCGGTCGCCGCCGCCTGTAACTCGAGGTTGAACGAGCGGCAAAACTTCTTGCGCAACGCGAGTCCCCACGCGCGATTGATACGCGCGCCGAAGGGCGTGTGCAGGATTAGCTGCATGCCGCCGCCCTCATCGAAGAAACGCTCGGCGACGATCGTTCGATCGGTGGGGACGACGCCGAGCATCGCCTTACCGGCTCGTACGTACGCGACGGCCTGCTCGGCGCCGGCGCGGTCGAGCTCGCACTCGCGCTCGAGCCACTCGTATGCCGCGTCGTCGCCCCGCTCGTCGATGGCCACGCGCACCGCGCAGACCTCGCGCGACAGCTCGATTGTGCGGCCGAGACCTTCGCCGTTCCAGAACGGAATCGACGGTGGCGCCCCATGCGCGTCCTCGACACGCACGACGCCGGCCTCGACTCGGCGCACCTTCCAGGAGTTCGTTCCAAGTAGAAAGATGTCGCCGGCCATGCTCTCGATCGCGAAGTCCTCGTCGAGCGTGCCGATGACGTGTCCCTCCGGCTCGACCACCACATTGTAGTTCGCGGTGTCGGGGATCGCACCGCCGCAGGTGATCGCAGCGAGCCGCGCGCCGCGGCGAGCGCGCAGGCGGCCGTTGACACGATCGAAATGCAGGAACGTGCCGCTGCGGCCGCGCGACGTCGCGACACCGTCGGCGAGCATCGTGACGACCTCGTCGAAGTCTCCGCGATCGAGCTCGCGATACGGATAGGTCGAGCGAACGACGTCGTAAAGCTCCTCAACCCTCCATTCGTGCTGCGCGCAGGTTGCGACGATCTGCTGGGCGAGAATGTCGAGCGGCGCCGTCGGGATTCGCAGCGCGTCGAGCGCACCACCGCGTATCGCCCGCACGAGCGCGGCGCATTCGAGCAGCTCGTCGCGCGTCGTCACATAGAGGATGCCCTTCGGCTTCGCGCCGACCCAATGTCCGGAGCGGCCGATCCGCTGCAGCGCGACCGCAATTGCCCGCGGCGAGCCGAGTTGCACGACGAGGTCGACCGAGCCGATGTCGATACCGAGCTCGAGCGACGCGGTCGCGGCAACGGCGCGCAGCTCGCCGGCTCGCAGCCGCCGTTCGACGTCGAACCGCGTCTCGCGCGACAAGCTTCCGTGATGCGGCATTACGAACCCATCGCCGAGGCGCTCGTTGAGAGCGAATGCAACGCGCTCGCTCATCCGCCGCGTACCAACGAAGATCAGGGTCGTGCGATGCGCTTGGATTTGTTCTGCGACGCGATCGTAAATGTCGCCCCACATCTCTTTGCTGGCAACGGGACCCAACTCGTCGGCCGGTACTCGGACCGAGAGGTCCATCTCGCGGCGGTGGCCGACGTTCACGACGGCCGCGCTCGGGCTTAGGAAACGCGCGACGTGTTCGATCGGGCGTACCGTCGCCGAAAGACCGATGCGCTGCGGCGGCCGTCCGCCTTCGCGCCGCACTAAATCGTCGAGACGCGCGAGCGTCAGCGCGAGGTGCGCGCCGCGTTTGTCGCCGGCCATCGCGTGGATCTCGTCGACGATGACGGTCATGACGCCGGCAAAGATACGGCGCGATTTTTCGGCAGTAAGCAGAATGTACAGCGACTCAGGCGTCGTAACCAGAACGTGCGGCGGCTTGCGCAGCATCTGCTGGCGCTGCGCCGGCGTCGTGTCGCCCGTGCGCACGGCGGTGCGAATCGGCATAAGCGGCGCGTGGCGTTCGGTCGCGAGCGCGAGCAGCGCGGCGAGCGGCTTTTCGAGATTCTCGCGAACGTCATTCGTCAGCGCCTTGAGCGGCGAAACGTAGACCGCCAACGTCCGGTCGGGCAGCGTTCCCGCGCTCGCCTGACGGACGAGATCGTCGAGCGTCAGCGTAAACGCCGCCAACGTCTTTCCGGACCCGGTCGGCGCAGAAATCAGCACGTCTTTGCCGTCGCGAATCGCCGGCCAGCCGAGCCGTTGCGGGTCGGTGACCGAACCAAACGTTGACGAGAACCACTCCCGGACGAGCGGATGGAAGTCGGCCGGCATCCTCTCCATGACACGCTCGCTGCGTAAAGGGTTTGGCCCGCTCGCTATGAGGGGCAAGAATGCGTTATGAACAAGTCACTCATACTAACGTTTCTCCTGGCGCTCGCCTTGGCCACGATTCCGTGCGCCACGCTCGCGCAGACTGGCGACCAGAGCACGACGGCGCCTGCGGCGACGGCGACGGTCAATCCGATGGCGACCGATACCGCCAACCCGATGGCCACGGACCAGTCGTCGGCCACCAGCACGACGCAAACGACCGCGGCCGGCGGGAATGGCAACGGAATCTGGGGTCTGATCGGCCTTGTTGGACTGCTCGGCCTCTTCGGCGCCCGCAGAAGCACGACGACGACCATAAACGGTCCGCCCTAGCAGGAGGGCAGGCAGAGCTCCGCGCGTTTCGGCCCGAACCGGGCCGAAATGCCAAGCTTGCTCTTAGCCGCCGTTTTACAGATCGGCGACATGGGGCGAATCGTCGACTTGGAAGAGCCGGCGATCGCGCCCAATAAGACGCACGTCGCGCTGATAGCGATCCGTCAAGACGCCGCGCACGCGGCGGAGACGAACGATCTCGTGAGCGTCGATTTGCGTTCGGGGGTAGTGACGATGCTGGTCCGTGGCAGCGATGTCGCGGTGCCCCGCTGGTCGCCCGACGGCTCTCGCCTTGCATACATCGCGCGACCTTCGGGAAGCGCCACGCATCAGCTCGTGATACGCCAGGAGGACGGGCGCGCGACGCAGCTCACGCACGTGGGGGGCGACGTCATCGACGAAGCGTGGAGTCCTGACGGCCGGCGGCTCGCCTTCGTAGCTGCGGACCCGCCGCAGAACTCGCCCTTTTTCTACGCCGGCGATAACGACTATACGGCGACCGCGCTGACACCCTCAGATCATCTGTGGGTCATCTCGGCGTCCGGTGGCCGCGCGCGACGCCTGACGAGCGGATCGTGGACGATCGCGCCGACCGATCCGGGCGGCATCTTCTCGCCGCAAATCGCCTGGACGCGCGACGGCACGCGCATTACGTACACGCGGATCGAGAACACGTTCAGCGGCGATAGCGAATACTCGACCCTCTGGCAGATCGACGTCGCAACGCGCGCGACACGCAAGTTGACCGCACACGCCGCCTTCGAACTCAGCCCCGCCTATTCGCCCGACGGTAGCCGTTTGGCATATTGGTATCCCCTCGGCGGCGACTTCAACGCCGAGAATACGCTGCGTTTTATCCTCCAGGGCGCGGACCTTCAACTCGCTCGCGATCTCGATCGCAACGTCGCGGGCTCGCTTTGGTTCCCGGACTCTCGGCATCTCCTCATTTGCGCTACCGACGGGACGCAGAACGACTTCTGGCGCGTCGCATCAGGCGAATCGGAGCGATTGGCGCTGGGTGATCTGCATCCAGTCTGCGATCCATACTCCAGCAGCACGTTCGACGCGGGGATCGCCGGTGACGTGGCGCGCGACGGTTCTATCGCGTTCGTCGCAACCACGGCGCGGAGCGCGCGCGAGCTCTACTACTTGGCCGCCGGCTCGACGACGCCGCGGCAGGTGACGCACTTCAATGCGTTCCTTTCCCGATTCGAGCTTGGCAACATGACCGAGCTCGATTGGACGAGCTCCGACGGCTTCGCTGAAAACGCCGTCGTGACTCGTCCGCCCAACGCGCGCGCTGGCGCGAAGTATCCCGTCGTTCTGCTGATACACGGAGGGCCCGGATTATCGAACACGCGCGACTTCGTCTACGAGCAATGGCCGCTGGCGCAGATGATCGCCTCGCGCGGTTACATCGTGCTGCAGCCGAACTATCGCGGCAGCGACAACCTTGGCAACGCTTACATGACGGCAATCGTCCGCAATACCGTGGTCGGGCCCAGCGCGGACATATTGGCGGGACTGACGGCGCTCGAGCGATTTCCCGATGTCGACGCTTCGCGCGTCGCTGTCTCCGGTTGGTCCTACGGGGGCGAGCTCACGTCATGGCTCATCGGGCACGACCATCGCTGGCGCGCGGCCGTTTCGGGCGCCGCGGTCAACAGCGAGTTCGAAGAATATAATCTCTCGACGTCAAACGTGCAAGACCGATATCCGCTCGGAGCCACGCCGTACACCGACGATGGTTGGCGCATTTACCACGACAACTCTCCAATTACATACTACGCGCAGATTACGACGCCGACACTGATCTGGGGCACTACGCTCGATCCGGTCGTTCCGATCACGCAGTCGTATGCGCTCTTTCACGCGCTTAAAGAAAATCACGTGCCCGTGCGCTTCGCCGTCTTTTCGGCTCCGACGCACGGCCCGGCCGACCCACGCCAGCGTGCCGCGCTGACGCGGCTCTGGCTCGACTGGCTCGACGAGCACCTGCATTGAGGCACGTCATCCAAATCGAGCGGCCGGGCGTTATAGAGGGCGTGAAACGTTTGAGCGCAATCGGACTCTTCCTCGGCCTTATGCTCGGTACGACGGCCCCGGCTCCGGCTGACACCTCCACGCAGCGCGTGGTCCTAGCGGGCGGGTGCTTCTGGGGCATGCAGCTCGTCTTCGAATCGTTGAACGGCGTCGACCGCGCCGTCGCCGGCTATGCCGGCGGAAGCGCCGCGACGGCTCAGTACGAAACGGTGAGCACCGGCACGACGGGTCATGCCGAATCCGTGGAGATCACCTACGATCCGTCGAAAATCTCGTTCGCACAGCTGCTCGACGTTTATTTTCGCGTCGCGCACGATCCGACAGAGTTGAACCGGCAAGGCCCGGACGATGGCTCGCAATACCGCTCCGAGATTTTCTATACGACGGACCAGCAGCGCTCCGAAGCGACAGCTGTAATAGCGCAGCTCGAGCGGCAGCACGTCTACTCTAAAATCGTCACCATCGTCGCGCCGCTGCGCGGTTTCTATCCCGCCGAGTCATACCACCAGGACTACGCGATCCACAATCCCAGCAATCCGTACATCGTCTTCAACGACCTGCCCAAGCTGCGAAAATTGCGCCAGGAGTACCCGCAGCTCGTCAAGCCCAACGCACCCTTCGGAAATTGATAAAAAGGCTGAAGCCTTTCTAGCGAGGGGCGTCGTCGACGTGGGCGGCGTACGACCGCGGATCGAAGTACCAGTCCGGGAGCGACGCCGGAAAGGCGATGTCGTTGAAGTCGTAATCGACGGTCGCATCGCGGCCGAGATAATCCGAGTCGGCTTGATACGTCGGCGTGCCGTGGATATGCGTGACCACGGGCATGTTGTTCATCCAGTCCAGCGTAACGGTGAAGAGCATCGGATAGACTTTTCTGCCGCCGTCTTCTTCGTAGAGCTTGTCGGTCGCGATGACTTCTTTCAACTCGAGCGTCTTGCGATCGACGTAGAGTTCGCGCAACCGGTTGCGATCGGGGTCGCGCCGCGGCAGCAGGCTCACGTGAATGAGGTCGCCCTCGTCGGCGACGCGGGTGACGCGATAGTCGAACTCGCCGAGCGCCGTTACGGTCGCGATGACGGGTGGAAGGCTGGCCGAGGGCTCCGGCGTCGGAACGAACTCGCGCGGATTGTTGTGCGGATGAGCCGGGGCCGGTTCGAAGAGATCGGCGGTGGGAGGCCCGGGATCCCATGGCTCGTTGAACGACGGCCGGAGAAACTCGAGTGTCCCGCGCGACGAACCGTGATAGACGCGCCGCCCGAGCGCGGCCCGGTCGTACGTTCGGCACCAAATGTGATACGTGTAGCTGTTCAGCAAATCGGGATAACCGTCGTCGAGCGTCTGCTTGCGAATCAGCGTGTACGTAACATACGGCGGGGGCGGACGATGGGAGCGAAACTGACGCCGGATCTGATAGAGAAGCAGCTCCGGCGACGGCAAGGGGATGGGGGTCGCTACGTTCGCCGGGCGCGGCGCGGCTCCCGAGGGCGCGATCGCGATACCGATACCAAATAGTACGAGCGCGGCAACGAGCGCGGGCTTCACGTTACCGTTCTTAGCTAAAACCGCGCTCGAGCTCCTGGTCTCTTCGTTCAGCGATTTCTCAGAATGCGATCATTTTGGCGCCATTCGAATCGCGCCGTCGAGGCGAATGATTTCGCCGTTGATCATCTGGTTCTCGACGATGTGACGCGCGAGCGCCGCATATTCAGCCGGGTTGCCGAGACGCGACGGGAACGGAACCTGCTTGCCGAGCGATTCGCGCGCCGCTTCGGGCAGACCGGCGAGCATCGGCGTATCGAAAATACCAGGCGCGATCCCGGCGACGCGGATTTGGTGTTGCGCGAACTCACGTGCAATCGGAAGCGTCATGCCGACGACGCCGCCCTTCGATGCCGCATAGGCCGCCTGGCCGATCTGTCCGTCGTAGGCCGCCACGGATGCGGTGCAAACGATGACGCCGCGATCCTCGCCGGCTTCCACCGAACGCTCGAGCATTTTCGCCGCGGCAAGACGGATGACGTTGAACGATCCGATCAGATTGACCGCAATGACCTTCGTGAAATTTTTCAGCGGCAGCGGCCCGTTACGGCCAATTACTCGTTCGGCCGTCGCGATTCCGGCACAATTAATCGCGCCGTGCAATCCGCCGAACTTTTCGGCGGCCGTATCGACCGCGCGTTGAACTTGCGCGCCGTCGGTGACGTCGGTGCGCGCAAAGACGACCGCGTCGCCGAGCTCGGCGGCGAGCTCCGCGCCACGTTCGCTGACGTCGCAAATCACGATGTTGGCTCCGGCCCGCGAAAATACCGTGGCGCAGGCCGCCCCGAGTCCGGAGCTGCCTCCGCTGATTAAAAAGGTGCGCCCATCTAATTGCATAGCCGCCGTGGTACAGCTTTGCGCCGCCGATATCCTACGAAAGCGGGCCGTTGCAAGCTCCTGACGCCGTTACGGGTAATAGATTCGCATGGCATTTTTGATCGTTCGGCTGATCCTGGGGCTC
>DATASC010000208.1:0-29619 GCA_036269355.1 Candidatus Cybelea sp.
GGCGGAATCGCTCCCCCGGTGACGTGCAGCAACCGCCCCAGCGTGCCTGCGATCTCCGCCTCGTTCTCGATTTGCGTGAAGAATGGTACCAGGGTCGGCGTTCGAGATCGCACCTGGTACGGCACGATTGGCCCGCGCCACGCAAACTGCGTCGCCGGCATTCCCGTCAAACTGCGGAAGAAGAGTTCGGCGCCGAGTGCATTTGCCCAGCCGAACTCGTCGCGCGTGTAGCGCCAGTAACCGTCCGGATAGAAACTCTCGTGAATGAGTCCGCTCTCGCCGTCCGTTTCGGCCAGAGTCGTGATTGCCGTGGCGACTTCGATCGACGAGGTCGCGGTGAGCGCGCGCCCGATGATGCCGAGCGGCCAGACGAAGCCGTACGGCGTGTGGGGACTTCCCAACCCTTGCGCGTAGCGACCCGAGAAGAAAAACGGATTGTCCATGCTCAACGCAAACGTGCGCGTCGCAAGGTAGGTTGGGTCGAACGCGGAGCACCAGTCGATATACGGCAGCGTCGTGAGATTAGGGATGTTGGCGTCGTCCATGAGATTGTATCTTCCGAAGCCGTCGGTCTCGTAGGCGTACATCCAGCGGTGCAGTGCCGGATTGTAAAAGCGGCCGTAGCGCTCGATTCCCACTTGAACGCGCGCGCCGAGCGCCTGCGCCTCGCGTGCCAAGAGGTAGTCGCCGTAACCGTCGACGGCGAGCTCTTCGAGGTCGTGCAATGCGACCACCGCGAACGCGTTCTGTGGGATGTTGAAACGATACTCGAGCGCGTCGTCGGATGGCCGGAACGCGCCCCAAATCATGCCCGTTCCCGCATTGTACGCGTCGTCGGTGTAGACGCGACGCGTATACGAGTAACGGCTGCAGCGGCGGTGCTGTTCTTCGCAGCGATAGGTGCGGACGATCGTCTGCAACGCGCGATGCAGATCGTTGGTGAAGACCGTGCGATCTCGCGTCGAGCGCCAGTAAACCGAGGCAAGCACGACCGGCCACGAGAGCGAGTCGACTTCCCACTTGCGTTCCCAAACGCGGTAATCCGGTTCGAGCGCGTTCGCGTACGGGTCGGCGAGAATGTTTCGCGCGTTGCGTTCGATGACGCCTGCGAAGCGCGCGCGGAGAATCGGATAGATCGTCTGGAAGCGGATATACGGAATCGTCTGCGCCGAAGAATCGCGCAGCCACATCGCGGGAATGTCGCCGCTCTGAACGTACGTCGTCGCATCGTCTTCGAGAAAGAAGTCGTGGAAAAGCGTATGAAAGAGCCGATCGGTTTGGATGTCGCGAACGCGCTTGCCGGTAAGCGGCACCACGAGTGTCTCACCGGCGGCGGGCGCCGCGCAGAGCAGCGTCAGGATCGCCGCGAGCGCGACGCGCACGCAACTCGAAAAGCGGAAGGTCCGCTCTCGTCGCGGGCCGCAGTTAGCGGCATGGACCTTCTGCGCGAGTTCGAACGACGCAATCCGCGTGCGCTCGCGCGCGCGATATCGCGCGCCGAATCGGGGCACGGCGGCGAGCTCGTGCGCGCGCTCTACGCGCAGACCGGCCGCGCGACGACCGTCGGTCTCACTGGGCCGCCGGGCGTCGGAAAATCTACGCTCGCCTCGGGTCTCGTTCGCTCCGCACGTTCGCGCGGAAAGAGCGTCGGCGTCGTATCGGTCGATCCGAGCTCTCCGTTCTCGCACGGCGCGCTGCTCGGCGACCGGATCCGTCTGGCGGAACACTTTACCGACGAGTCGGTCTTCATTCGCTCCATGGCGAGTCGCGGACACCTCGGCGGCCTTGCCGGAGCGACCGCCGATGCCGCCCTGCTGATGGACGCCTTCGGCTTCGATCTGGTGTTGATCGAAACGGTCGGAGTCGGTCAGAGCGAGGTCGCGATTGCCGAGCTCGCGCAGACCACGATCGTCGCGTTGCAGCCGGGGAGCGGCGATTCGATTCAGGTGCTCAAAGCCGGCATCATGGAGATCGCCGACATCTTCGTCGTCAACAAGGCCGATCACCCGATGGCCGACCAGCTTCGCCGCGAGATTCGTTCGATGATGGAGATGCAGCAGTGGCCGAGCTGGGTTCCCGAACTCGTGGCGACGCAAGCGCTCGACGGAAAGGGCATCGACGATCTCGTGGCCGCAATCGAGCGGCACGCGGCTTATTTGAACGAGACGGGGGAGATAGAACGCCGGCGGCGGGAGGCGTTCACGCATCAAGTGCGCCAACTTGCGCTCGGCAGGATCGCGGCGCGACTCGACGGCGCGCTGAAAGCGCAGCCGCGTGACGACCTCGACCCGTATGAAGCGGCCGATCGCGTTCTCTCCGACCTTGGTCTGTCGAAGAGGCCTTAGGGGCCTGTAAGGTTACGGCACATTTCCGTCTTCGGGCCGCCTTTTGTCCGGATACTTCGTTACTCATCGGTCACGAAGCTACGGCTTCTCTCCCTCTTCGCGCCTTGTCTCCGAACAAAATTCGGCGCCGAATCCGAAAAAGACCATTAACCCTACATGCCCCTGGGAGCATCTTTGGGGAGTTTTCCCCGTCCGCGTCGAAAAGCTCGGCCCTCATGTCCTTCGACAGCCTCAGGATGACAACTAACCATAACCGAACGGCAACGGCTGAAAGGCCTGCCGATCGCTGGGCGCGCAAGGGCCCCGGCTCCGGCGCGCTCGACCGGACGATCTCCGACGTTCCGCTGAAGACCATATACGGTGCGGAGGACGTCGCCGGGCTCGATCTTCCGCCGCCCGGCGAGTATCCGTACACGCGCGGGATCCATCGCAACGGTTATCGCGACCGCCTCTGGACGATGCGTCAGTTCGCGGGTTTCGGTACCGCCGCGCAAACGAACGAGCGCTATCACTTTCTGCTCGAACAGGGGCAGCACGGGCTTTCCGTCGCCTTCGACATGCCGACGCTGATGGGTTACGACTCCGACGCGCCCCAAGCGCGCGGTGAAGTCGGAAAGTGCGGCGTCGCGATCGACTCGCTCGCCGATATGGAGCTGCTTTTCGACGGCATCGATATGGGCGAGATCACCACCTCTATGACGATCAACGGACCGGCGTGCATCGCGCTCGCACAGTACGTTGCGGCGGCCGAAAAGAAGGGGATTCCCCGCGCCAAACTCGGCGGAACGCTTCAAGCGGACATCCTCAAAGAGTATATCGCCCAGAAAGAATGGATCTTTCCACCGCGCCCGCACATGCGGATCATCGTCGAGATGATCCAGTTCTGCACGCGCGAGATGCCGAAGTGGAATACGATCTCGATCTCCGGATATCACATTCGAGAAGCTGGCTCGACGGCGGCACAGGAGCTCGCCTTCACGCTCGCCGATGGCTTCGCCTACGTCGAAGCCTGCGTGGCGGCGGGAATGGACGTCGACGAATTCGCCCCACGACTCTCATTTTTCTTTAACTCGCACATCGACTTCTTCGAAGAGATTGCGAAGTTCCGCGCGGCTCGGCGCATCTGGGCACGCCACATGCGCGAGCGGTACGGCGCGCGGAACCCTCGCTCGTGGCAGCTGCGCTTTCACACGCAAACGGCGGGATGCAGCGCGACGGCGCAGCAGCCCGAGAACAACATCGTCCGCGTTGCATACGAGGCGATGGCGGCGGCGCTCGGCGGAACGCAATCGCTGCATACGAACTCCATGGACGAAGTGCTCGCCTTGCCGACCGAGAAGTCGGTCGAGATTGCGCTGCGTACGCAGCAGGTGTTGGCGTACGAGACGAACGTAACCAACGTCGTCGATCCGCTTGGAGGCTCCTACTTCGTCGAGGCCCTTACCGACGAAATGGAGCGCCAAGCCGAATCGTACTTCGCACAGATCGAGGAGTACGGCGGCGTCATCGAAGCGATCGAATCAGGGTTCTTCCAGCGAGAAATCGCCGAAGCGAGCTATCGGTACCAGCGCTCGATCGAGACGCGCGACCGTATCATCATCGGCGTCAATGGCTTTACCCGCGAGGAAGACGCGCAGGACATCGATTTGCTGAAGATTACCGAGGCGACCGAGCGCGCGCAGGCGGGCGCCGTCCGGCAGCTTCGCGCGAGTCGAGACGAAGGCACGGTTGCGCGCTCCCTCAATCGCTTGCAGGCCGCGTGCCGGGATCCGAAAGACAATCTGATGCCGCACCTCATCGATTGCGTGAACGCGTATTGCACCGAGGGCGAAATCGTCGAAGCGATGGCGGCGGTCTACGGACGGTACACTGAACGAGCCGTACTCTGATGCGCCACCGCCACGGCATTCGTTGCCGAAGCGATCTCGAGCTCTATCGCATGCGTCGCACGCTCAAACGGGTCATACGCAAACTCGAGGAGGCGCTGTATTTGAGCCGCCGCCGCACTGTAATGGGGATCGCCGATGAGCGAACGACCGCTGCGCATCGTCATCGCTAAAGCGGGTCTCGACGGACACGACCGCGGGGCGAAGGTGATCGCGCGCGCGCTGCGCGACGCCGGGATGGAAGTCATCTATACCGGACTCTTCCAGGCACCCGAGCAGATCGTGCAGACGGCCATACAGGAAGACGCCGACGGAATCGGGCTCTCAATTTTATCCGGCGCGCACATGACGCTATTCCCGCTCGTCGTGGAGCAATTGCGCGCGCACGATGCGGGCGACATCGTCTTTTTCGGAGGCGGCACGATTCCGGCGGAGGATGCCAAACGCCTCAAGGAGCTCGGCGTGCGCGAGATTTTCACCCCGGGGGCACCGCTTCAGGAGATCATCGACTTCGTCGAACGCGAATGCGGTAAGCGGCGAGCGCTGGTAGGATAGCTTGACCGTTCGAACGCGCGTGGCGCCGTCGCCGACCGGCGATCCGCACGTTGGAACTGCGTACGTCGCGCTGGTGAACTACTGCTTCGCGCGTCAGCAGGGCGGCGAGTTCGTTCTTCGCATCGAGGATACCGATCAAGCGCGAAGCACCGCCGAGAGCGAGCGGACGATCTTGCAAGCGTTGCGCTGGTGCGGGCTCGAGTGGGACGAAGGTCCCGATGTCGGCGGTCCTCACGGTCCGTACCGCCAGAGCGAGCGTTCCGAAATCTATCGCGAATACGCGCAGAAACTGCTCGACGCCGGTCACGCCTTCAAGTGTTTCTGCACGCCGCAACGACTCGAGGAGATGCGCGTCGCGCAGCGAGCCGCCGGCCAACCCTCACGCTACGACGGATGCTGCCGCTCCTATTCTCCCGACGAGATCGCGCGCCGCGAGGCCGCAGGCGAGCCATACGTCGTGCGAATGGTCGTTCCCAACGAAGGGACGTGCGTCGTCGAAGATCTGCGGCGCGGACCGATTGAATTCGACTTTAAGAGCATCGACATGCAGGTGCTGGTGAAGTCGGATGGTCTGCCGACCTATCATCTCGCCAACGTCGTCGACGATCACCTGATGCGAATCACCCACGTCTTTCGGGGCGAAGAGTGGGTCTCGAGCGCGCCGAAGCATCTCTTGCTCTATCGATATTTTGGCTGGGAGCCGCCGAAGCTGATGCACCTTCCGCTGCTGCGCAACCCCGACAAGAGCAAGCTGAGCAAACGCAAGAATCCCACGGGGATTCTCTTCTATCGCGCGCTGGGTTATTTACCCGAAGCGCTGATCAACTTTCTGGCGCTGCTCGCCAACGCCGCGCGGGAGGGCGAGGACGAAATAATGGACCTCGCCGCGATCGTGCGCCGCTTCGACGTCGCGCACGTTCCCGTCGGCGGGCCCGTCTTCGACGTGCCGAAGCTCGATTGGCTCAACGCACGGTATCTTCGCGAGCGGCTCGATGCCGAATCGTTCGTCGAGCGCGTTCGCGACTGGGGTTTCTCGGCCGAGCGCCTCACGCGCATCGCGCAGCTCGCCGCTCCACGCGTCGAGCGCCTGAGCGATCTCGGGCCACTCTTAGCCTTTCTTTTTTCCGGTCGTCTGCGCGTGACCGCTGCAGATCTGCAGAGCAAGAAACTCGACGGCGATGAAACGCGCCGAGCGCTCGCGCTCGGACTGACGGAGTTCGACACGCTGTCGACGTGGAACGCGTTTGCCATCGAGACGGCGGTAAAGCGGATCGCCGACGAGCTTGAGAAGAAGCCGCGCGACGTTGCTCGCCCGTTCTACGTCGCGATTACTGGGAGCTCGACGTCTATTCCACTCTACGATTCGATGGAGCTGCTCGGCCGCGACGTCGTGCGCGAGCGGTTGCGCAATGCTCTCGACGTGCTGACGCACGAAGCGGCATGATTCGCGCGATCGTTCTCGCCGCCGGGAAGGGCACGCGCATGAAGAGCGCGCGCACGAAGGTGCTGCACGAGATCTGCGGCCGTCCGATGCTCTGGTACGTGATTCGCGCCCTTCGCGCCGCGGGTATCGAGGAGATACTGGTCGTCGCGAACGACGAGCTGCAGGACGAGATCGGCCCGTTCGGCGTGGAGAGCGTGGTGCAAGCGGAGCAGCTGGGAACCGGTCACGCGGTGCGCGTCGCCCTCGAGCGATTGGCGCCGCGCGCGGGCGGCCGCATCGTCGTCGCCTGCGGCGACATGCCGCTGGTAACGCACGAAATCTTTCGCGGCGTCATGGGAGCGCTGGAACCGGAGCGCGACGGCGCCGCGATGTCGCTCGTCACGGTCAAGATGCCGCTCCCGTCGAGTTTTGGACGGATCGTGCGGCGCGGGCCGTCGGTGGCTCGCATCGTCGAAGTGCGCGACGCCACGCCCGATGAGCTCGCCATCGACGAAATGAATGCCGGCATCTACGCGTTCGACGAAGACGCTCTGCGCGACGCTATCGTGCATCTGCGCGACGACAACGCGCAATCCGAATACTACTTGACCGACGCCGTCGCGTATTTCGCCGGCAGCGGCAAGAAGGTCAAGGCCGTCGTCGCGAGCGACCACTCGCACGTGCTCGGCATCAACGATCGGGTCGAGCTAGCGCTGGCTCGCAAAGCGATGAACGCGCGTCTCTGCGCCCAGCACATGCTCGCCGGCGTCACCATCGTCGACCCCGACACAACTTACCTCGAGCCGGAACTCGACATCGGGACGGACACGGTGCTCTATCCGAACACGACGATCGCGCGCCTCTCCGCGCTGGGCCAGGGATGCGCGATCGGGCCGAATGCGCGTCTCTCGAACGCCGTGCTCGGAGAACGGGTGATCGTGCGAGAGAGCGTCGTCGTGAACTCGACGCTCGGCAACGACGTCGCGGTCGGACCCTTCGCGCACTTGCGCGGTGAGGCGCGGCTGGCCGATCGCGTGCACGTCGGCAACTTCGTCGAGATCAAGAAGTCGCAGCTGGCGCAGGGCGTAAAGGTAAGCCACCTCTCCTATCTCGGCGACGCGACGGTCGGTGACGACACGAACGTCGGCGCCGGAACGATCACCTGCAACTTCGACGGCACGAAGAAAAACGCGACGGTCATCGGCCGAAACGTTTCGATTGGGTCGAATACTTCGCTGGTCGCTCCCGTTACGGTCGGCGACGGCGCGCTGACCGGCGCGGGCTCGGTCGTGACTAAAGACGTGGCCGAAGGCGAACGCGTCGCCGGCAACCCGGCGCGCCAGCTTCGCAAACAGTGAGGATTCTGCTCGGGGTAGCGCTCGGGCTGCTGATCGCCGTCGGCGTTGCGCTCGCGGTCGAGCGCCCGAACTCGCTCGACTTGCGGGTCGACGGGCTGACGACGAGCGCGTTAACGACCGAGCCGGCGACGCAGTTGGTCGATCCCGCGCGCCAAGCCGCGGCGATTCGCCGGGCCCATTGGACGGTTACCGGCTTCACGCTCACGCAGATCTTCGAAGCGCTGGCACTCTTCTATCTCTGGAGCTCCGGCGGCGCGGCTATGTTGCGCGACGCATTGCAGCGGCGATTCACCGCCGAGTGGGCCGTGCGCTTTCTCTTCGGCGCTTCGCTTGCGCTCGTCGCGCGGCTGGCCGCGTTTTTGCCTGCGTTTTATCTCTATCGCGTCGACCGGACCCTCGACCTTACTTTTGAACTCACGCGCTACTGGGCGCTCTTCTGGATTTTTCACACCGTTGTCGCGATGCTCATCGCGGGGACGATCTCGGCGATCGTGCTCTGGCTCGTCGCGCGGACGCACCAGTGGTATGCGTATTGCGTCGCCGGGATTCTCGCGGCGAGCGTCGCCTGGTCGTATGCAACTCCGCTGCGCTTCCATACGGCACCGGGAGATACGCCGGCGGAGCTGCGATATGCCGTCGCCTTCGCTCGCGGACACGTCGAGCACAACGATCCCCTCTCGATCGCGCTGATTGAGGGCGGAATCATCATCGTCTTTGCGGCGATAGCCGTCGGGTTGGCGGACCGCATCCGTTTTCGCCGCGACGACGACCCGCTCTCGCGGCTTGCGATCGTCGGCTCGTTGCTCGCACTCGTCTATATCGCGGCGGTGCCGGTGCGTAATGCCGCGCTTCGCTATTACGACTTCGGCGCGGACAAGTACGCCGTCGCGCTCACTCACGATCCCGCGGCTGCGGTTCGGGCGATCGTCCGCAGCAGCGACGAACGTATGGAAGAAGTCTGCCCGGAGTGGAGCGCGATGCTCTTTCTCTACACCGCTCCCGGCGCCGGATCGCGCGTTGCCGCGATCAACCACGTTCCCAGCGGCTGCCCGTAGCTACGGCCTTTAACGTAGCTTCAGCGCCTTGGTGCAGGTGGTGTTCCCCTCAGTTTTCCAGGTTCCGCCGACCTTGGCTTGATAGAGGTCGGTGTAGGTCGTCGCGCTCGGGAACGTGTACGTGTCTCGCACCTGCATCGTCTTGCCGGTGGTAGGATCGGTGAACGGACCCGACCACATCGTAGTCCTCCCGGTTCCCTGCGAGGACTCGGTTCCGTAGGCGCCGGTCGCGAGCATCGAGGGATTCCACCAAGTCTTGGTCTTCGCAACGTAAACGATGTAACCCATCGCCTCAAATGCTGCTCCAACGCTGTGGAACGAGAGCGCGCCGTTGGCCGCGCGCGAAATCGTTGCGTTGACTTCCGACGGCCCCTCCAAGGCCGACGGAGCGGTATTCTTGCACGACCACGTGCCGATCAAAAAGTCGTAGCCGTGAGGGCCTACGCCGATCGACGAAACGGCGAAGGATGCTCGCGCCGGAAGCGGAGTTGCGCAAAGCACCGCAGCTGCAAGTGCTAACTCTAAACGGTATCGCATGCAAGAACCTCCTCAGCGGGCGTGTTGCGCTTCGAGGAAACGGTCGCCTGCGACGAGGCTTAGAATCGCGGCCAGTACTTGAGCGAAGTCGCCGTGTTGAACAGGACGATCGGCGATGGAAGCTCGACGCCGCGCGAGAGCAGCTCGCGAAGCGCCGCGAGGGTCGCGCCGCCTTCTTCGGTTGCGTCGATTCCCTCCAAGCGATGGATGTCGCGCATCGCTTCGCCGGCCGATTCGTCGGAGACGGCGACGGCGTTGCCACCCGATTCACGCAGCGCCCGCAGCGTCAGGCGATCGCCTATTCCGCCGGGAACGCGCAAGCCCCACATCTTCGTCATCGCGTTCTCGAAGCGCGCCGCCGTTTCGTCACCGCGTTCGAAGGCGCGGACGATCGGCGCGCAGCCTTCGGCCTGAACGGCGATCATCACCGGGCGCGTCGCACCGATCCATCCCAAACCTTCTAGTTCCTCGAACGCCTTCCACATCGCGACGATGCCGATGCCGCCGCCGGACGGATAGACGATCGTGCCGGGAACGCGGCCGAGTTGCTCGACGAGCTCGTATCCCATCGTCTTCTTGCCCTCGACGCGATACGGTTCTCGAAACGTGGCAACGCTGAAGGCACCGCGATCGCGCGCGTATTCGGCCGCGAGGCGCCCCGCGTCGTCGATGAGGCCGTCGACGAGGACGACCTCGGCGCCGTAACCGCGCATCTCGTCAACGAGTATCTCGGGGGTGTCGCGCGGGACGTACGTGCGAACCGGCAACCCCGCGCGCGCGCCGTATGCTGCAAGCGCGCTGCCCGCATTGCCGGCGCTCGGCGCGACGAGCTCCGTCGCACCCAAATGCTTCGCCGCTGTGACGGCGGCCGACATTCCGCGAGCTTTGAACGAGCCGGTCGGATTCTGCGATTCGTCCTTGACGTAGATCGGACCGACGCCGAGCGCTTCCGCCACTCGGTGCAGCGCTACCAGCGGCGTGCCGCCCTCGCCAAGCGAGACCGGCTCCTCATCGTCGCCGAGCGGCAGAATCTCCCGGTAACGCCACATCGTCCAAGGCCGTGAGACGACCACCTCGCGGCGAAGCGGGGTAGCGACATAGCGCACCAGCAGCGGCGCGTCGTCGTGCGGACAAACGCTCTGCAGCGCTTCCGCCGGCACGCGATGCGCCGCGTCGCGCGAACACTCCAGGTACGCCTGCAGCATTTTAGGTCGCGGCTCCCTTCGCGAGGCGGGTACGCGTCAAGACGAAGTACATCGGTGCGGCGCTCGCGACGACTGCAAGACCGAAGAGCGCATCGAGCGGATAGGCGACGCAGGTGGCGATTACGGCGCCAAATGAGGCGAGCACGAAGATCAGCGTCGAAACGGGATGCAACGGAGCGCGAAAACCCCCGTTCCACTGCACCCCGGATCTGCGGTCCCGAGCGCGGAGGACGAAGAGCGCGATTCCGAGCAGGCCCCCGAAACCATACGCGATGACGACGACGAAGTTGATGATCTGCCCGTAACTCGCCGAAAATACGATGGCGATTGCGACGACCGCCTGCAGAACGATCGCGGCCACGGGCGCGTGCGTTCGCGGATGAATCCAGGCGACGCCCCGGAAAAAGTGGCCGCCCGCAGCCATTGCGTGGTAGAGACGTGGAACGGTCAGCATTCGGTTACTGATAAATCCCAGCGTCGTTACCGCAATCGCGATTGAAGCCACGCGCGTGCCGACCGGACCCGTGACGTGCGCCATCGCGACGGCAAACGGGACGTCGGTGCGTGCAAGACCTCCGGCGCCGAGGAGTCGCAGGCACGCGACGTTCACCAGCACGTAAACGAGGCCGACGCCGATCATTCCTAGCGCGAGTCCGAGCGGCAGCGTGCGCGCCGCGTCCTTCGTTTCCGCAGTGACGAAATTCGCGACCTGCGCGCCCGTGTACGCGAAGAGTGCGGGAATCATCGCGACCGCGAAGGCGGCCGCCGCGCCGAGCGGTCCAAGACTCGCGGCACCGAGCGGCGCCGGCTGCGGTTGTGACGAGAGATGAACGACGAACGCGGCAACGATCAGTGCGAATAGGGGAGCGAGCTTGAGCAGCGTCAGCACGTTCTGCGTCGTCGCGCCTCCGCGCACGCCGAACGAGTTGAGTATGGCGAGCAGACCGAGGGTGATTGCGGCGACGAAGCTCGCCGGAAGCGCGAGGCCGGTCAGCGCGATGAAGTATCCGGAGAATAGGATTGCCGCGGCGGCTAGGCCGCCGGAGAGAAGCGCCAGCAGTGCGGACCATCCATACGCGAAGCCGACGACGGGATGAAACGCATCGCGCAACTGCGCGTAAACCCCGCACTCGTCCGGGCGTCGTGCTGCGAGTTCGCCCAGTACGAAGACTCCGCACAGCGAGACGATTCCACCGGCAATCCATACGGCGACGATGATTGCCGGCATTGGGGCGCGGTGCGCGACGACCGACGGAGTGCGGAAGATGCCCGAGCCGATGACGCTTCCCACGACGATCAGCGCGACGTCGAACGTGCCCAGCCGCTGGGCGAGCCCTACGTTTTTACGCACATGCTTCGAATCGCAGCTTCTGCATTCGAATCTGCCGCAGCATTAACGGGTCGAAGGTAGACCGGTGGCTCCCACCGATCGTGATATTCTTCCACCCAGCTTGACGTGGCGGAAGCTCGCCGCCGCCGGGAGCGGGCGAATAAATCCAACCTTTTGGTGCGCCGCTCGCGGCTGCGCTCACTCGCATTAACTCGCCGGCGGCTCCCAGGTGTTGACGAACTGCATCGCAGCTTCGAGATCTTTTTCGAGCCAGAGCTGGACGCCGTCAGCGGCGGCGACGACGATCGAGGGAAGCATTTGAAGCTCGTCTTCGCCGAACGCGGTTAGAACGTGGTCGATGCTATCGAACTCGGGGCGGCCGAGACCGATGCGAATGCGCGGAAAGCTTTCGCCGATCGTCGCGATGACGGAGCGTAGGCCGTTGTGTCCGCCGTGGCCGCCGAACGGCCGCATGCGCAGTTTGCCGAAGGGGAGATCCATGTCGTCGCTCACGACGAGCACGCCCTCGGGCGGAGTGCGGTACCACGACGAAATGAGGCGCACCGGCGTCCCGGACAGGTTCATGAACGTAACCGGCTTGACGAAGACGGCGCGATGTGCGGCATCGACCGCCTGGTGCGCACCGTCTTTTTTCTTCCACGCGGTCACGCCGTAGCGGCGAGCGACCTCGTCGATCACCAGGAAGCCGGCGTTGTGGCGCGTCGCTGCGTACTCCGCGCCCGGGTTGCCTAAACCAACGACAAGTCGCTTGTCGACGGCTATTGCGATTCGGATGCGGCGGGTTCGGCCGCGCCGATAACCTGGGGCTCCGCGGCCTCTGCGGGAGCGGCTGCCTCTTCGAGCTCGTGCGCGGTACGCGACGGCTCGATCGCCACCACGACGGTCTCGGGCGGCGTAACCAACTTGAATCCGTCGGGCAGCGCCACCTCACCCGCGGTGACGTGCTCGTGAATGCCAAGCGCCGTGACGTCGATTTCGAGATGCTCGGGAATCCGGTTTGCCGGTCCGGCGACCTCGAGCTCGTGCGTGATGACGTCCATTACGGCGCCGGCGTTCCGAACGCCGTCGGCGACGCCGACGGTAACGATCGCGAGCCGCGCCTCGATCGTCTCGTCCGCCGACACGCGCTGGAGGTCGGCGTGGATGACGCGGCGCGAAACGGGATGACGCTGAATCTGCCGGACGAGCACCGTCTGACGCTTGCTGTCGCCGGTCAGCGTGATGATCGCGTTGCGTCCGGCGCGATGAAGCAGTTCGTCGAACGCGTGCGCGTCCAGCGCGAGATGCTCGGGCAGGGCGCCGTGTCCGTAGAGCACGGCGGGTAGCTTACCGGCCGCGCGCAGGCCTTGTGATCCGGTCGTGCCGAGCTTGGCGCGCTGCTCGACTGCCAGACTGAACTCTTTATTTGCCACGGCTACCTTTATAAACGAAGCGGCTAGACCGCCGCAACCGGTTCGGACGCCGCCGCCTCGGCCGGGAGCCTAAAAGGGCTCTCGGGAGGCTCTTCTCCGCTAAAGAGCTCGGAGACCGAGCGGTTGGTCGTTATGCGGTTGATGGCGTCGGCAAAGGTCTGCGCGATCGACAGCTGGACGAACTTCGGGTGCCGGGACCCGTTTCCGAACGGAATCGTGTTGGTGAAGACGACCCGCTCGATCTCGGATTTCTCCAGCACTTCGACGGCCTCGCCGGCAAAGATCCCGTGCGAGGCGACGGTATAGACCTGCCTCGCGCCGCGCGCCTTGATCGCCTCGGCGGCCTTCGCGAGCGTCCCGCCGGTCGAAATCATGTCGTCGACGATCACGGCGATCTTGCCGTCGACGTCGCCCACGATGTCGGTGACCTCGGCGACGTCGGGGACGGGGCGGCGCTTGAAGACGATGGCGAGCGAACTGTTCAGCCGCTTTGCAAAAAGCTCGGCGCGGTGCACTCCGCCTGCGTCCGGCGAGACGGCGACGATCTTGTCGTCGCAGAGCCCCTCCTTCTTTAGGTAGTTGCAGAGCACGTGGATCGCCATCAGGTTGTCGACTGGGATGTCGAAGAAGCCTTGAATCTGCGCGGCGTGCAGGTCCATCGTGACGATGCGCCTCGCGCCAGCAACCTTAAGGACGTTCGCGATCACCTTGGCGGAGATCGGCTCGCGGCCTTTCGTTTTTTTGTCTTGTTTCGCGTAGCCGTAATAGGGAATGACGGCGGTGATGCGCGCCGCCGACGCGCGGCGCAGCGCGTCGATCATGAGGATCAGCTCCATCACCGCATCGTTGACGCCCTTGCCGTTGGGTGCGCGGCAAATCGACTGAATGACGAAGACTTCCGAACCGCGGACGTTCTCGCCGATCTCGACCCGCGTCTCTTCGTTCTTGAACTCGGAAACGAGCGCTTTGCCGACGTGAAGCCGGAGGCGCTTGGCGATTTCCTCCGCTAGCTGCGGATTGGAGTTTCCGCAGAAAATCAGCGGATTCGAGCTCATGGGCGCGACCTTCGCTGGCTGAATCGTTCCGCCCTCGGAGGCTGTTCAGAAGTAGGCAGTGGCTCAAGAATTCACCCTGGTTTCCCCCTTCGCGCTGGCCGGCGATCAGCCCAAGGCGACGGACGCGCTCGCCGCCGGCGTGCGCCGGGGCGATCGCGTCCAAACGTTGCTCGGAGTCACCGGAAGCGGCAAGACTATGGCGATGGCTAGGACGATCGAGCTGGTCCGGAAGCCGACGCTCGTCCTCTGCCACAACAAGACGCTTGCCGCTCAGCTTTGCGCCGAGTTCCGCGAATTTTTTCCGCAGAACGCAGTCGAGTATTTCGTCTCGTACTTCGATTACTATCAACCCGAGGCGTACGTGCCCTCGACGGATACCTACATCGAGAAGGACAGCTCGATCAACGACGAGATCGAACGCCTCCGCCACTCGGCCACGCAATCGCTGCTGACCCGCCGCGACACGCTGATCGTCGCATCCGTCTCCTGCATCTTCGGTCTAGGGTCGCCCTCCGACTACATGGAGATGTCGGTGCGGGTGCACGTCGGCGACGTCATGGACCGAGACGCGCTCCTGCGCAAACTCGTGGACATGCAGTACCGCCGCAACGATCTCAATCTCGTGCGCGGAACGTTCCGCGTACGCGGCGATACGCTTGAGTTCGTCGGCGTCGACGAAGAGCTCGTCCATCGCATCGAGTTCTTCGGCGACGAGATCGAGGCGATTAACGTCGTCAACCTCCTCACCGGCGAATACGTCGAGCAGAAGAACGAGCTGTTGATCTTCCCTGCGAAACACTTCATCACGCCCGAAGAGAAGCTGCGCCGCGCCGTCATCTCGATCGAGGCCGAGCTCGAAGAGCGACTCGCGCACTTCCGCCGTCACGGAAAGCTATTGGAAGCGCAACGTCTCGAGATGCGGACTCGCTACGACCTCGACATGCTGCGCGAGGTCGGCTACTGCAACGGCATCGAAAACTACTCGCGCCATCTGACCGGGCGCGAGCCGGGCTCGACGCCGTGGTGTTTGATCGACTTCTTCCCGAAAGACTGGCTGCTCTTCGTCGACGAGTCTCACGTGACGCTTCCGCAGGTGCACGGCATGTACGCGGGGGACCGTTCGCGCAAGGAGGTCTTGGTCGAGCACGGCTTCCGGCTGCCCAGCGCGCTCGACAACCGTCCGTTGACGTACGACGAGTTCGACGAGCACATCAACCAAGTGGTCTACGTGTCGGCGACGCCGGGGGCATATGAAACGAAGCATAGCGCCCAGGTGGCGGAGATGATCATTCGTCCAACCGGATTGGTCGACCCCGAAGTCGAGGTTCGACAGACGCGCAATCAGATCGACGATCTCATGGAGGAGATCGCGCAGCGTGCCGCACGCAAGGAGCGCGTTCTCGTCACGACGCTCACGAAAAAGATGGCGGAGGA
This sequence comes from Candidatus Cybelea sp., assembly GCA_036269355.1. GTDB lineage: Bacteria > Vulcanimicrobiota > Vulcanimicrobiia > Vulcanimicrobiales > Vulcanimicrobiaceae > Cybelea. The sequence goes on from DATASC010000208.1 coordinate 15,617, forward strand.
CCTCACGGATTTCTTGCTCGAGAACGGCTTTCGCGTGCGCTATTTACACAGCGAGGTCGACACGCTCGAACGCGTCGCGATCCTGCGAGATTTACGCGCCGGCGTCTTCGACGTGTTGGTCGGCATCAATCTCTTGCGGGAGGGGCTCGACCTACCCGAGGTCTCGCTCGTCGGCATTCTCGATGCCGACAAAGAAGGATACCTGCGCAGCGGCACGTCGCTGATCCAAACGATCGGGCGCGCGTCGCGCAACGTCGAGGGTAAGGTGATCATGTATGCCGACGTCGTTACCGAATCGATGGCGAGGGCGATAGGCGAGACGCGCCGCCGGCGCGAGATGCAGTTGGAATTCAACCGCGAACACGGCATCGAGCCGAAGTCGGTTCGCAAGGAAATTCACGATATTTTAAGCATGGTCGGAGCGACCCAGGAGAACACTGCGAAGCTGCGGCTGGACCGTGTTCCACGCGACGTCGCGACGAAAATGGCCCGCGACCTCGAGCGCAAGATGCGCGACGCGGCGGCGGGCCTGGAGTTCGAGAAGGCCGCAGCCCTGCGTGACGAGCTGATCGAGCTGCGAAAGCAGATCGGCGGCAACGAGTCGCTCCTCTTCGGAGGAAAGGCACCCAAGATCTTCGACCAAGCGCTGGCGGATCTCGAACTGTCATCCTGACCCTTCGTCTTGCCGCTGCGCGCCTCGCTCCGGACCGCGTCTCGCGCGGGCGTTTAACGAAGGGTCGTCGAATCATAGTGCTTCGTGGAGGCCTTGGCCGGGGCTCAGAGCATGTTTTCGCGCACGATTCTGAGCGTCCCCGATCTTGTCGCGGAGCTGGCGGTCGTAGTCGCCGTCGTCGCGTGTTTCGTCGTGCTCCACGCGATCTTGCAGCGCAAGCTAAGGAGCGAGGTGCTGCGGCGGCACAACGACGTCGCGGGATTTCTTTTCTCCGCGGTCGGCGTGCTTTACGCGGTCGTCCTCGGCTTTGTAGTGGTCGTCGTCTGGCAGAAGTACGATAACGCCGTCGCTAACGTTGAGAGCGAGGTGGACGCCGTGGCAAACATCTACCACGTCATCGACGCGTATCCGACGCCGCTGCGCGACGAGATTCGGAGCGGGTTGCGAGCCTACGCCAGAACCGTCGCCCTGGTCGAGTGGCCGGCGATGAACCGCGGCCAAGTAGTGCCGGAACTCGGCACCAAGCAGCTCGAGGACGTCGCTTACCGCATCGACACCTTCTCGCCGCGAAACTTCAAAGAGTTCGCCGCCCAACAGGCGGCGATCGCAACGGAGACGCGGCTTCTCGACGCCCGCCGCGCCCGGCTCATCGAATCGGTTCCCGCGGTTCCATCCGTCTTGTGGTTCGCACTAATCATGGGCGCGCTTTCGATGGTTGCGTTCTGTTATATTTTTGGCGTCGAGAACCGCTCCGCCCAGCTCGTCATGACCGCGATTCTCGTGGGCCTGATCGGCATGCTCTTCGTCGTCATCGACGAATTCTCGACGCCGTTTTCGGGATCCGTGCGAATTTCGGCCGAAGGCTGGGCATATCTACAACAACGACTGCCCGACATCAAGTGACGGGCAGCATCTAAGGGGTTCACATGATTCGCAAACTCATCGCGTCAATCGTACTCACACTCTTTGCGAGCGCAGCCGTACCGGCGGCGGCGCAACAGCCGCCCCCGCCGGAAGGCGCCTCGCAGCAGAACAATCCATACGCGCAGTCCGGTTCCGGCACGAGCGCGGCTTCCAACGCCAAGATGCTGGCTCGCGCGAAGAACTGGTTCGGTCAGCTGCAATCTGGCAAGATCGATCGCTCCCAGCTCGCGAACAACGCAAACAGCAACATGAACGATGCGACGATCGCCAACGCGCAGAAGATGGTCGGAGGGCTGGGGAAGCCGGTCAGCTTCGTGCCGCAACGTTCGGGGTCGCAGGGAAACATCGCCTACGGCATCTATCTGGTAACGTTCCAAAACGGCCAGCAGATCGACTTTCTCTTTGCAGTGGACGGATCCGGAAAGGTCAGCAGCCTAGGGCTCGGGAGTCCGCATTAGCGCACTCGAGATGCGCAGAGACCTGCGCGCGGTACTGTTCGATCTGGACGACACGCTCCACGACGACACGTTTGCGTATTCCAGCGCCGCCGAAGAAGTTGCTCGTGAGGTCGCAGCCGAGCACGGCATCGACGCGCTCGCGCTAAAAGCTGCGTACATTGCCGAAGCGGAGGGTTTCTGGCACCGTCTCTCGCCACTCGACCTCAAGGTGCGGCTTTCGAACCTGCGCGCGAGCATGTGGCAGAGCGCGCTCGACAGCGTGGGCATCGGAGCGGTGCCCGAACTCGCGCAGCGCAGCGCGGAACGCTACAATGCCTACCGGACGAGGTACTTCACGCTCTTCCCGGGTGCCGTGGACCTGCTCCGAACGCTTCGCGAGCGCGGCGTCAAACTCGGGATCGTGACCAACGGGCTCTCCGAGACGCATCGCGAGAAGATTGCGCTGCTTCAGATCGGCGAGTACTTCGATGCGATCTTTCTCTCCGACGAGGTGGGCATGGTCAAGCCCGACCCGCTGCTCTTCGCCCACGCCTGCCGCACGCTTGGGGAAGCGACCGTTCACGCCGCAATGGTCGGGGACCGCTACGACCGAGACATCCGGGGCGCGCTCGACGCCGGGCTCTACACCGTTTGGCTCAACGTCCGGAACGAGGAGCTGCCGCCGGGCGCGACGCCCCCCGACGCGACCTGCAGCTCGATTGCCGAGGTGGGCCGCATACTTCTTGCGCCGGCGGGTGTATCTTAAGTGACGTGTCACTCGATTCCATCGTAATTAAGGGCGCGCGCGAGCATAACCTCAAGAACCTCGACCTCGTTCTCCCGCGCAACCGGCTGATCGTCGTAACCGGGCTCTCGGGCTCCGGGAAATCGTCGCTCGCCTTCGATACGATTTATGCCGAAGGCCAGCGTCGCTACGTCGAGTCGCTCTCGTCCTACGCGCGTCAGTTCCTCGGGCAGATGGAGAAGCCCGACGTCGACTACATCGAGGGACTCTCGCCGGCAATTTCGATCGATCAGAAGTCAACCTCGCGTAATCCGCGATCGACGGTCGGAACCGTAACCGAAGTCTACGATTACCTGCGGTTGCTCTTTGCTCGCGTCGGAACGCCGCACTGCTACAACTGCGGACGCGAGATCAGCACGCAGTCGTCGGAGCAGATCGTGGATTCGATCGCCGAGCTTCCCGAGGGGACGCGCATCGTTTTGCTCGCGCCGCTCGTTCGCGGCCGCAAGGGTGAGTACGCGAAGCTCTTCGAGGAGATTGCCAAGGAGGGCTTCACGCGGGTTCGCGTCGACGGCGAGATTAAGGAGCTGCGAGAAAAAATCGTCCTCGACAAGAAGCGCAAGCACACGATCGAGGTCGTCGTCGACCGGCTCGTGATGAAACCGGAGATTCGCAGCCGTCTCGCCGACTCGGTCGAGACGACGCTGCGGCTTTCGACCGGCATCGTGACGGTCATCGCAAATGATAAAGAGCTAACTTATAGCGAGGCCTTTGCCTGCGTCTACTGCGGGCTCTCGTTTGAAGAGCTCGCTCCGCGGCTCTTTTCGTTTAACTCGCCGTACGGCGCGTGTCCGTCCTGCAGCGGACTCGGCGAGAAGATCGAGATCGATCCATGGAAAGTCATTCCGGATCGCAGTAAGTCCATCGCCGACGGGGCGGTGGTGCCCTGGAGCCGCAACTTGGGCAGCGGGCGTTATCCGTCGATGAATCCATACTACATGCAGCAACTCGAACGCGTGCTGCGCCGTTATCGCGCGAAGACGTCGACGCCCGTCGAACAGTTCTCAGACGACGTGCTCGACCTGGTCCTGTATGGCACCGATCGCGAGCAGACGTTCGAGTATACCTCGCGCGGGGGAAAGACCTGGGAGTATCGTTCCTCGTTCGAAGGCGTCGTCAACAATCTGCAGCGGCGTTACTCGGAGACGTCGAGCGAGTACGTCAAGGAAGAAATCGAAAAGTTCATGTCGGCCTCGACCTGTCCGGCCTGCCGCGGAGCGCGATTGAAGCCTGAGGCTCTTGCCGTAACGCTCGGCGAGCGGAACATAGACGACTTGACGCGGATGTCGATCGAGAAGTTGGAGGTTTTCTTCCACGACCTGACGCTCACGGCGCGCCAGGAGCAGATCGCGCACCAGATCGTCAAGGAGATCCGCGCGCGTCTGGGTTTCTTGACCAACGTTGGTTTGAACTATTTGACGCTCGCGCGCTCGGCGACGACGCTGGCGGGCGGCGAGTCGCAACGCATTCGTTTGGCGACTCAGATCGGCAGCGCGCTCGTCGGCGTTCTCTACATCTTGGACGAGCCGTCGATCGGTCTGCACCAGCGCGACAACGACCGGCTGTTGGCAACGCTCAAGACGCTGCGCGATCTCGGGAACACGTTGATCGTGATCGAGCACGACGAAGATACGATGCGAACGGCCGACGTCGTGGTCGACATTGGTCCGGGCGCCGGCGCCGAGGGCGGCGAGATTCTCACCGCGGGAACGCTCGACGACGTCATGGCCAATCCGGAATCGGAGACGGGAGCCTATCTCTCCGGCCGGAAGTTCATTCCGATTCCGCGCCGCCGCCGCGAGCCGCGAGGCTGGCTCGAGATCCGAAACGCGAACGCAAATAACCTGCGCGGCATCGACGTGCGCGTGCCCATCGGCGTCTTCGCGGCGGTGACCGGCGTAAGTGGGAGCGGAAAGTCCACGCTCGTGAACGAGGTGTTGGTACGCGCGCTCAACCAGCATCTGCACCGTCAGCCGCCCGGCGGCACTTACGGAACGGTCAAAGGCGCCGCGCAGCTCGACAAGCTCGTCGTGATCGATCAGTCGCCGATTGGGCGCACGCCGCGCAGCAATCCCGCGACGTATACCGGCACCTTCGATCACATTCGCGAGCTCTTCTCGCTCGTCCCGGACGCGCGCATGCGTGGATACACGCCGGGGCGCTTCTCCTTTAACGTAAAGGGCGGACGCTGCGAGGCCTGTCAGGGCGACGGAATCATCAAGATCGAAATGCATTTCTTGCCCGACGTCTACGTGCCGTGCGAAGTCTGCAAAGGCAAACGTTACAACGCGCAGACGTTGGAAATAAAGTATCGCGGCAAGACGATCTCCGACGTCCTCGAGATGCGCGTCGACGAGGCGGCCGAGTTCTTCGGCGCGATCCCGAAGATTCACACGAAGCTGATTACGATTTGCGACGTCGGCCTCGGCTACATCAAGATGGGCCAGCCGGCGACCACGCTCTCCGGCGGCGAAGCGCAGCGGGTGAAGCTCGCGACCGAGCTTTCGCGCCGTTCGACCGGACGAACGTTCTACGTTCTCGACGAACCGACCACGGGGCTGCACTTCGCCGATATCCACAAGCTGCTTGAAGTGCTCGAGCGGCTCGTCAAGCTCGGGAATACGGTGCTGGTCATCGAGCACAACCTCGACGTCATCAAGACGGCCGACTATTTGATAGACCTCGGTCCGGAAGGCGGCGATCGCGGCGGGACGGTGATCGCCACCGGAACGCCCGAGGAAGTCGCCCGGAGCGAGCGATCCTATACCGGTGCGTATCTCGTTCCGGTCTTGCGCGACCAGCGTGCCGTCGGACACCATCGTCCCGACGACGCCGAGCTGGAGCGTCTGGAGCGCGAGAATCTCTTCGCCCTGCACGACCTGAGCGAAGGGGGACGAGTCCCGATCGAGGCCTGATGGCGAAGTTCTCGGTCGTCATGCTCGTCTGCGCCGACTTGTCGCGCTCGCGCGATTTCTATCGCGACGTGCTCGAGCTGCCGGTGCTTCAAGACCTGCCGAAGCGGCCGGTGCGCTTCGCGCTCGGCGACGGCACCGTGCTCAGCCTGCACCGCAAAAGCGACGTTCTCGCCGTCCGCCCGGGTTCGCTGCAGCTTGGCTTCGTCGTCGCAAACGTCGATGAGTTCGTCGCGGGCTGCGTCGCACGCCGCATTCCCGTCTTTCAAGATCCGTACGACGAGCCGTTTGGGCGGGTTGCGATCGTCGGCGACCCCGACGGTTATCCACTCCAAGTCGCGACACTCAAGAAGCGATGACTCCCGCTCGACGGGCAGGCGTTCGCGCGGAGTCGCTGCGCGAGCAGATCGAAGAGGCGAACTATCGCTACTACGCGCTCGACGACCCCCAGATCACCGACGCGGAGTTCGACGCGTTGCTCCGCGAGCTCATCGAGCTGGAAGAGGCGCATCCCGAGCTGCGCACGCCCGACTCTCCCACGCAGCGCGTCGGCGCGGCGCCCTCGGAGCGCTTCGCGCCCTTCGAGCATGCGCGACCGATGCTTAGCCTGGCCAACGCGGTAAGGCCGGAGGAGCTGCGCGGGTTCGACGAACGCGCGCGCAAGGCTGCAGGGTCCGCGAGCGTTGCGTACGTCTGCGAGCTTAAAATCGACGGCCTCGCGATCGCGCTCGACTATCGCAACGGATCGCTGGCGCGTGGCGGAACGCGCGGCGACGGAAGCATCGGCGAAGACGTCACGCCAAATCTACGCACCGTGCGCACGATTCCGCTGCGCCTGCGAGGACCGGCAGCCGAGTTCGTCGAGGCGCGAGGCGAAGTCTATCTGCGTAAGAGCGACTTCGAACGCCTCAACACCGCCCGCGAGCGCGAAGGATTGCCGGTATTCGCCAATCCGCGCAACGCCGCGTCGGGAGGCGTGCGACAGCTCGATCCCGTGCTAACGGCAGCGCGGCGCCTGTCGTTCTTCGCCTATCAGCTCGTCGCGTCGGACGGCCTGCACTCGCAGTGGGAGGCGCTCGAACGGTTGCGTGCACTCGGCTTTCCGGTGAACCCGAACGTCGCGCGCGCCGAGGATCTCGACGAAGTGCTGGAGTTCTGCCGGCTCTGGGAAGAGCGCCGCGACGAGCTCGATTACGAGATCGACGGCGTCGTGATCAAGGTCGACGATTTCGCGCTGCAGGATCGGCTCGGCGTCGTCGCGCGCGACCCGCGCTGGGCGATCGCGTTTAAGTTCAAGCCGCGCGAGGCGCGCACGAAGCTGCGCGACATCGTGGTGAGCGTCGGCCGCACCGGCACGCTCAATCCGAACGCGGTGCTCGAGCCCGTGCAGATCGGCGGCGTGACGGTGAAGAGCGCGACGCTGCATAACGCCGCTTACATCGAGAGCAATGACATCCGCATCGGCGACACGGTGCTCGTTACGCGCGCGGGCGACGTGATTCCGCGCGTGGTCGGGCCGGTGACGACCGAACGCACCGGCAAGGAGCGGCGCTTCAAGATGCCGGCTCGCTGTCCGGTCTGCGGCGCCGACGTCGACCATCCGCCGGGCGAGGCCATGGCGCGCTGCACGAATGCGGCCTGCCCCGCGCAGGTATACGAACGCGTCCGGCATTTTGCATCGCGCGGCGCGATGGATATCGAAGGGCTCGGCGACGTTATGGCGCAGCAGCTTACCGAGCTCGGCTTGGTGCGCGACATCGCGGACGTCTACGGACTCGACGCGCAGTCGCTCGGGCGAGTCCCGCGTACGGGTCCGAAGAGCGTCGAGAATCTACTGCGCAACATCGAAGGGTCGAAGGCGCGCGGGCTCGCGCGCTTGTTGTACGGGTTGGGAATTCGCTTCGTCGGCACGCAGACGGCGCAGATCCTCGCCGGCGACTTTGGTTCTCTCGACGCGATCGCCGAAGCGACGGAGGACGAGCTTCAGCGCAGCGAGGGAATCGGGCCGGAGGTAGCCGGGAGCGTGGCGCTCTTCTTCAAGCAGAAGGCGAATCGCGAGATGATTGCGCGCCTGCAGCGTGCGGGCATCGACGTCACCGCGCCCAAGCGCGTTCGCGCCGCCGGCGGGGCTCTCGCCGGAAAGACCTTCGTCTTAACCGGCACGCTGCCGAGTCTCACTCGCGACGAGGCGACCGAGCTGATCGTCTCCGCCGGCGGAAAAGTCACGGGATCCGTGAGCAAGAAGACCGATTACGTCGTCGCCGGCGACGAGGCCGGCAGTAAGCTCGGTAAGGCCGAGCAGCTCGGCATCACCGTCCTCGACGAATCAGGCCTTCGCGAGCTGCTACGCTCGTCGGTGTCATCCTGAGCCTGTCGAAGGACGACACCGGCGTGAAAAGCGACGTTTCGATTCGCGTCGTTCCAGCCGACGTGCTCACGCCGATCGGCGCGTACGCGGCGCTAGCACAGCCGCAGGCTTCGTGTCTACTTGAAAGCGTCGAGAGCGGCGGACGCATCTCGCGTTACTCGTTTATAGGGCTCGACTATCGCGCCGTTCGAGAGTTCGATTCAAGTGCGAATCTGTTCGATCGCGTGCGTGCATTCGTCGGAGAGCATCGCGCGGAAGGAGCGAGCGCGCACCTCGGCGGCGCGCTGCTCGCCTTCGCGTACGATGCAGCGCGCTTCGACGCGCGGCTTGCGAGCCGCCCACAATCTGCGCCCGCGATGCCGGCCGCGCTCGTCGCGATCCCCGCGACGTGGCTCATCTTCGATCACTTTACCGACCTGCTGACGCTCTGGTGCAGCGGCGACGACGCCGCCGAACGCGGACGGCGCATCGACGCCTATGTCGCGCAACTCCTTGCGGCGAAGCCGTCCTTTCCGCAGCCCCTGCGCGCGATTGGGCCGATGCGCGAGTCGCTCGACCGCGAACGCTATCTCACGCTCGTCGCCGAGGTAAAGCGCCGCATCTTCGAGGGCGACGTCTATCAGCTGCAGCTCGGCATCCGGTTCTCGGCGGAACTCGAAGGGAGCGCGTTCGATCTCTACCGAGCGCTTCGCCGTGAGAATCCGTCGCCGTACATGTTCTTCGTAGACACGCCCTTCGGGCAGCTTCTCGGCGCGTCGCCGGAGTTTTTGGTGCGACTCGAGGGGCGCAAGGCCCGCATCCGACCGCTCGCCGGAACGCGCTGGCGCGGCCGCGACGACGACGAGGACGCGCGCATCGCTGCCGAGCTGCTTGCCAATGAGAAGGAACGGGCGGAACACGTCATGCTCGTCGACCTCGGGCGTAACGATTTGGGCTCCGTATCGGAGTACGGCAGCGTGCAGGTCGACGAGCTCCTTCAGATCGAGCGATATAGCCACGTAATGCACATCGTGTCGAACGTGGTCGGCCGGCTGCGCGCGGATCGCGACGCGCTCGACCTCTTCCGTGCCGGTTTTCCGGCGGGCACCGTTACCGGAACGCCGAAGATGCGCGCGATGCAGCTGATCGACGATCTCGAGCCGGTTACTCGCGGCTTTTACGCGGGCAGCATCGGTCGCTGGTCGTTCGGCGGCGATTTCGACTCGTGCATCACGCTGCGCAGCGTCCACGTACGAAACGGACGGGCATGGTGGCAAGCCTCGGCGGGAATCGTTGCCGACTCCGATCCCGTCGCCGAATACGAAGAAGTATTTCACAAGACGCGCATCGCGCGGTCGGTACTGGGAATCCCGTGATGCGCGTGCTCTTCGTCGATAACTTCGACAGCTTCAGCTACAACGTCGTTCACCTGATCGCTTCGGCGGGCGCGCAGCCCGAAGTGCTGCTCAACGACGATCCGCGGCTGCGTCCGGAAGTGCTCGACGAGTACGATGCGCTCGTCGTCGGCCCCGGCCCGGGCCGTCCCGAGCACGCGCCGCAGACGCTTCGCGTGCTGGACGCCGCGATCGATCGCCGAATGCCCGTTTTGGGCGTGTGTCTCGGCTTGCAGGCAATCGGCGAGGTGCTCGGCGCCGCGGTGACGCACGCGCCACGGCAGATGCACGGAAAGACCTCGCGCGTCGCGCACGACGGCAGCGGCCTCTTCGCCGGGCTGCCGACGCCGATTGAGGTAACGCGCTATCATTCGCTCGCGCTCGATCCGCAGTCGATTCCCGCAGCGCTGCACGTCAACGCGCGCAGCGACGACGGCGTCGTCCAAGGCATCGCACACCGCGACCGTCCGGTGCACGGCGTCCAGTTTCATCCCGAGTCGGTCTTGAGCGAGCACGGGAAGGCGCTCGTCGAAAACTTTCTGCGCCTTCGATGATCGAGTTCGCTCCGCTGCTGCGCCGTCTGCTTGCTGGAGAGAACCTCTCGCAGGCGGAGGCCGCGGCGTTCGTCGGCGAAATCATGGACGGCAACTACACGCCGGCGCAATCGGCCGGGCTGCTCGTCGCGCTCGCGGCGAAGGGGGAGAGCGTCGACGAGATCGTCGGCGCGGCCCGCGCGATGCGCGACCGCAGCCGGCACGTCGAACACGCACTCCCAATGGTGGTGGACGTCGTCGGCACCGGCGGCGATCACGCGAACACCGTCAACATTTCGACGATGGCCGCGCTCGTCGTTTCTTCGGCCGGAGTTCCGGTCGCCAAACACGGCAACCGTGCCGCGTCGAGCGCCTGCGGAAGCGCAGACGTCTTGGAAGCAGCCGGACTGCCGATCGAGATCGACCCCGATCGCGCCGGCGCGATGCTGCGCGATTGCGGTTTCACGTTCATGTTCGCGCCGAGCTATCATCCAGCGATGCGTAACGCGGCGCCGGTGCGGCGGGAGCTCGGCGTGCGCACGATTTTCAACCTGCTCGGGCCACTGACGAATCCGGCCGCCGCGACGCACCTCGTCGTAGGGGTCGCGCGCGAAGATCTGGTCGAACGCGTCGGCGAGGCCTTGCGCGCACTCGGCGCGCGCCGCGGCGCGGTGGTGCACGGTCACGGCGGCATAGACGAGGTGACGGGCGACGGCCCGACCTCGATCTATCTTTTTGACGAAGAGAAAGCGCAGACGACGCGGCTGGAGCCCGCCGATTTCGGAATCGAGCAGCCATTACGCACGCCGATTGGCGGCTCGGTGGAAGCCGCGCACGCCGTCTTCGTCGACGTTCTCGGCGGAAACGCGAGCGCGGCCGCGGACGTCGTCGCGATGAACGCGGCCGTGGTCTTCTACGCGATCGGAATCGAAAATAATCTGCGCTCGGCATTCGAGCGCGCGCGCGAGCTGTTGCGCAATGGGGCCGCGTGGCCCGTCTTCGAACGAGCGCGGGAGTCTGCGCGCGGTGGCTGAGGCGTGGATTAAGTTCTGCGGTTGTACCAGCTGGAACGACGTCGAGCTGGCGATCGACGCCGGCGCGAACGCGTTCGGCATGATCTTCGCGCCTTCGCCGCGCCGAATCGGCCTTGACGTTGCCGGCGAGATCGCGCGGCGGCTTACTCCCTCGATCGATCCGGTTGCGGTCTTCGTCAACCCCGAGCTATCGTTCGTCGACGAGGTCACGGCGCTCTTTCCGCGAGCGCGACTGCAGTTCTCCGGCGACGAGCCGCCCGACTTCGTGGCGCGCTACGGCGATCGTGCCATCAAGGCCATCCACGTCGACCCGCTCGGGACGCTGGTCGCGCAGCGGGCAGCAGGCTTCCCGCAGGCAACGCTGCTCTTCGATTCGCGGCAGGACGGGCTCGCGGGTGGAACCGGTACGAGTTTTCCTTGGGAGCACGTGGTGCCGATCGCGCGCGAGCGGCGAGTCATCGTTGCAGGAGGCTTGACGCCGGAGAACGTCGCCGCGTGCGTCGAGCGCGTCCGCCCGTTCGGCGTAGACGTGCGCACCGGCATCGAAACCGGCGACCGCAAAGATGCCGAGAAGATGCGTGCCTTCGTGCGCGCGGTGCGCGAAGCGTGAAGTCGCCTGACGCGCGCGGCTACTTCGGTGACTTCGGCGGCCGCTACGTTCCGGAGGTGCTCGTCGCCGCGCTCGACGCGCTTACGCTTGCGGTCGACGGCGCCTTCGCCGACGCGTCGTTTTGGGACGAGTATCACGACGTGCTGCGCGACTTCGTCGGGCGACCGTCGCCGCTCTATCGCTGCGAGCGATACGCCGCCGCCGTCGCGCCGGTGCCGCTTTTGATGAAACGCGAAGATACCAACCACACCGGCGCGCACAAGATCAACAATACCGTCGGGCAGGCGTTGCTCGCGATGCGGATGGGCAAGCGAAGGCTGCTCGCGGAGACGGGTGCGGGACAGCACGGCGTCGCGACCGCGACGGTCGGCGCGAAGTTCGGCCTCCCGGTCGACGTTTACATGGGCGAGCGCGACGTCGAGCGTCAGGCGCTCAACGTTCACGTGATGCGGCTGCTCGGCGCGACCGTTCACTCGGTGAGCGGTGGAACGCAGACGCTGAAGGATGCGACCAACGAAGCCTTTCGCGTCTGGGCGGAACGCGTCGAGGATACGTTCTACGTCATCGGCAGCGTCGTCGGCGCGCATCCGTATCCGTATATGGTTCGCGAGCTCCAGAAGATCGTCGGCCTCGAGGCGCGCGCGCAGGTCATGGAACGCTACGGGCGTTTGCCGAGCGACGTGATCGCCTGCGTCGGCGGCGGGAGCAACGCGATGGGCATCTTCGCCGGCTTCGTCGACGATCCGGGGGTGCGACTCTGGGGAGTCGAGGCGGGAGGCGAGGGCGTTACCGGCAGGACCGCCGCGTCGCTCGGCGCCGGAAGCATCGGCGTGCTCCACGGCTCGCGCTCGTATTTGCTGCAGAGCGACGAGGGCCAAGTCTTGCCGACGCACTCCATCGGCGCGGGACTCGACTATCCGGGCGTCGGGCCCGAGCACGCGTTTCTCAAGGACTCCGGACGCGCGGCGTACGTCAGCGTTACCGACGCCGAAGCGCTAGAGGCATTCGAAGAGTTCGCGCGCAGCGAGGGGATTGTCCCGGCACTCGAGAGCGCACACGCCATCGCGTTCGCGCGCAAGCTCGCGAAGGAGCGCGACGCCCGCGACCTCATTCTCGTCAATCTCAGCGGGCGCGGCGATAAGGACCTGGTGCGTGACCGGACCCATTAGCGAAGCCTTCGCCCGAGCGAAACGCGAGCGGCGGCTCGCCTTCATCCCCTACGTCATGGCGGGCGATCCAAATCTCGCCACCACCGAGGCGGTGGTCGGGGCGCTCGGCGCCGCAGGCGCCGATCTCATCGAGCTCGGCATCCCCTACAGCGACCCGCTTGCCGACGGCCCGACGATCGCCGCGGCGGGAGCCCGGGCCCTGGAGAACCAAACGCGACCTGCCGACGTTATAGGGTACGTACGGCGGCGCGCTGGGGATTGCGCGCCGCTGTTACTTTTCACCTATTACAATCCGGTCTACCAGTTCGGCATCGAGCGCTTTGCCGACGCCGCGGCGCTGGCGGGTGCGGCAGGCGCGATCGTTCCCGATCTCGCGCTCGAAGAGTCGGGTTCATTGCGCGACGCGCTGCACGCGCGCGGATTGGAGATGCCGCTGCTGGTCGCTCCGTCGACGCCGCGCGAGCGCGCGAAGCGCATCGCCGAAGCCGCGAGCGGTTTCGTCTACGTCGTTTCGCGCCTCGGCGTTACCGGCGCCGGCAAGACGCCGGACTTCACGCCGCTGCGCGCGCAGCTTTCGATGCTGCGTGAAGCCACCCGCAAGCCGCTCGCCGTCGGTTTCGGCCTGAGCCGCGCCGACGAGATTCTCGCGATTCGCGAGCTGGCCGACGGCGTCATCGTCGGCAGCGCGCTCATCGATTCGTTCACGGGTAAGAGCGGTACAGCGGCCGCGCGCGCAGCGGCGCAATTCGTTGCGCCGTTGATCGGCGCATGCAGGGATGCATCGGCCCCGAGCTATCCCTCGGGTAACGCTTCGCCGAGCGATTGAGCGACGTCTCCGGCGACGACGCCGACCGGGCGTTTCGCCGCGGCCTGCTGGCCTGCCAAGCCGTGCCAGTAGGCTCCGGCGCGCGCTGCGTCGACCGGGGCGAGTCCCTGCGAAAGCAGCGTGGCGATAATGCCGGTCAACACGTCGCCGGTGCCGGCGGTCGCGAGCGCATTGGTTCCAGTCGGGTTGATGTGCACGGGCCCGTTCCCATCGTAGATCAGCGTGTCGGAGCCTTTGAGCAGCGTCGTGATGCCGGTACGCTCGACGAACTCGCGGATGCGCTCGACGCGCGTTCCCGGCGCGACCGTGCCGCGGCCCGAGAGCCGCGCGAACTCGCCG
>DATASC010000209.1:0-5741 GCA_036269355.1 Candidatus Cybelea sp.
TAGGCGAGCGATTTCAGGAGGGCTTCGTTGGCAACCCGGTAGTTGCGCCGCCGAGCGGCGCGAAAGCCCTTAACGAGCTTCATGACCTTGCGCCGGTGCTTGAGTCCCCCGACGCCGCGTTTAATCCGAGCCATTGTTTACGCCTACCCTACACCAAATAGGGGATCGTCGGAGCAAGACGCTTCAGGTCGCCCTTGAACGTCGGCTGATCCTTGCGGAACTTGCGCTTGCGCTTGCGTGACTTCTTGCTGAGGATGTGACCGCATCCGTCAAACTGGTGACGGTGCATCACTTTGCCCGTCGCGCTGACTTTGACTCGTTTCGCTGTCCCTCGATGCGTTCGTATCTTCGGCACTGGTTCGCTCCTTCGTCGGTACGGTAAATTTCGGCGGTCCGGTTGGCGTCGCGCGCGGCGCCAGAATCATGAACATGTTCTTTCCTTCGAGGCGCGCCTCGCGCTCGACCATCGCCAGTGGCGACATATCCTCCGCCATACGGTCGAGCAGCTTGCGGCCGAACGACGTATACGTGATTTCACGCCCGCGGAACATGATCGTCACTTTGATCTTGCTTCCGTCGAGCAGGAGGCGTTCGGCCATGCGGGCCTTCGTCTCGTAGTCGTGTGTCTCGATCTTCGGTCGCAGCTTGACTTCCTTGAGCTCGAAGTGGCGCTGCTTCTTACGAGCGTCCTTGTCTTTCTTCGACTGCTCGTATTTCAGCCGCCCGTAGTCGGCGATCTTGCAGACCGGCGGTTGGGCGTTTGGCGATACTTCGACCAAATCGAGCCCCGAGGCTCGCGCGCGCATTAGCGCGTCTTCGGTTTGCAGAATGCCGAGTTGATGTCCGTTTTCATCGATGACCCGCACCGACCGGATGCGAATCTGATCGTTGATGCGCAGCTGCTTCGCTATTGGCTGACCTCCAAATCAAAAAAGGCGCTGCCGGAGCGCCCCACCCTGGAACTCGCCGAGAGTCCCGTTAAGTGAAGACCGGATCGCCCGTAGGCATCCGGTGAGCGGCGCGAGCCACTGCTTCGGCTCACCCAAGTTATCACGACGAGCCGGGGGAGTGTCAAGAGCGGGAATCGACCGCTTCGACGGCCTCTGAGAATCGCTCCAGCAAGTAAGCGATAGCTTCGTCATCGATGATCAGCGGCGGGGCGATGCGCAATACCTCGCGCCGAGTGTCCTTCGCGGCGATGCCGCGCTCCAAAAGGGCCTCGGAGAGATCGTGGGCCGGGTACCTGAGCTCGATGCCGATCAGGAGTCCGCGCCCGCGCACCTCGGCGATCGAGGGCGATTCGATCGCCCGGAGTCCTCGCACGATCGCGTCGCCGGCGCGTCGCGCCCGGCCAGCGAGGTCTTCCGAGACGATCACCTCAAGCGCCGCGTCTGCGACGGCCGAGGCCAGCGGGTTGCCGCCGAAAGTACTCCCGTGATCGCCCGGTCCAAAAAGTCCCATGATC
This sequence comes from Candidatus Cybelea sp., assembly GCA_036269355.1. GTDB lineage: Bacteria > Vulcanimicrobiota > Vulcanimicrobiia > Vulcanimicrobiales > Vulcanimicrobiaceae > Cybelea. The sequence continues at coordinate 1,466 of DATASC010000209.1, forward strand.
TCGTCGTCGGCGAGTGCGGCCGAGACGGGGTAATAGCCGCCTCCGAGCGCTTTTCCAACCACCAGCACGTCGGGCCGAACGCCCTCGTGATCGCAGCCGAACATGTCGCCGGTGCGGCCGAAACCGGTCTGCACCTCGTCGGCTACGAAAAGTACGCGGCGCTCGTCGCAGAGACGGCGCACGCTTTGCAAATAACCGTTGGGCGGAACGTTGACGCCGCCTTCGCCCTGAATCGGTTCGATCAAGACTGCGCACGTGTTCGGCGTGATCGCACGCTCCAGCGCGGCCGCGTCACCGAACGGAACGGCGACGAATCCGGGAAGAAACGGTCCGAACGCGGCGCGGTATTCGGGCGTCGTGCTCGCGCTCACCGCGGTCATCGTTCGCCCGTGAAAGTTGTTCTCGAAGACGACGATCTCGGCGCGATCTTCCTGAATGCCCTTCACCGCATAGCCCCAACGCCGTGCGAGCTTGACGGCGCTCTCGACCGCCTCGACGCCGGTATTCATCGGGATGGCCTTGTCGTAACCGCAGAGTTGCGTAAGCTTCTCGAGAAAGCCCGGCATCCGGTCGTTGCGCAGAGCGCGTGACGTCAACGTAACGCGTTCTCCTTGTTCGACCAGCGCGGCGTAGACGCGCGGATGGCAGTGCCCGATATTGACCGCCGAGTACGCGCTTACGCAGTCGAGATAGCGCTTACCGGAAACGTCCCAAAGCCAAGCGCCCTTTGCCCGCTCGACGACGACGTCGAGCGGCGCGTAGTTGCGCGCGCCGTATCGCTCTTCTTCGGCGATGAGGTCGCGGGCGCGGTCTGAGAGGAGATACACCCCCTCGCTTTTAAGGACTTTTCCTTGGCTACCCTCTTCGGCCGTCTCGAGCGGCTTATCGCTCGCGACCATCCTGGCGTCGCCTCCTCGGGGCGGACGATCGCATACGTTCATGCCGCGCGGCGGGATCGTTCGGCGCTGCTCCTCCACGGCATGAGTGCGAGCCCTTTGCAGTTCGAGCGCCTCGCTCGGGATCTGCACGATCGCGGGTATAACGTGCTCGCGCCGCGGCTCCCGCATCACGGACACGCCGATCGCTTGTCGCCGGCCCTCGAACGTCTTAATGCCGACGAACTGCGCGCTGCGGTTGACGATTACGTCGCGATCGCGCGCGAGCTCGGCACGCACGTCACCGTCGCTGGGTTCTCACTCGGGGGTCTGCTCACCGCCTGGGTAGCGCAGCATTACGAGGTCGAACGCGCGGTTCCAATCGCTCCCTTCTTCGGAATCTCTTGGATTCCGAACCGGCTGATGGGAACGGTTGCGGAGCGGTTGCTGCGCGCGCCAAATCGCTTTCATTGGTGGAATCCGATTTTGCGCGAGCGCCGTTCCAGCACGACGGGCTATCCGCGCTACGCGACGCACGCCATCGCGCACGCCTATCGAATGGCACAGTCGCTGCTCGACGAAGCGCAGACGAGCCCACCGGTGGCGCGGCACGTCACCATCGTTGCTAACGCCACGGAAGTCGCGGTCAACAATTACGCGATCCGCCGGCTCTACGAGTATTGGCACGCGCACGACTCCCAAACGATCGAACTCTCGATGCTTACCGGTCTTCCGCTCTCGCACGACATCGTCTCACCGATGCGTCCCTGGCGTCTCGCCGACCGCGTTCATCCCCACTTGCTGCTGGCGATCGATCCGCCCTTCGCCCTTCGGCTCGCTGCGCTCGCTCAGAATGACGCAGATAGTTGCGTCCGCTCGGGATGACGACCACTCTCTAGTTGTAGCTGCGCAGTTTGGGCCAGACGGCTGCGAGCGGTGTTGTAATTCCCTCGCAAATCGATATCGGAAAGCCGTTCTCGAACGGGCGTCCCCAAGGGTTGGAGAAGTGCGCGACGATGCGATGTACGCGAAAGAGGTGCGCGTCGCGGTCGCACTGACCGTGCACGTCGATGACGACGTTACCGGTATATCCGCGCGGTCCCCAGAGCCAATACTGATTGTGGCCCGAGAGCGCCGGCGGCAGGCCGTATTCGGTGCCGAAAAAATCGATCGCGGCGGCTTCGCCATAGTTGCTTGCCAGAATCGCCGCTTGCGCGCGCTGCGCGGGCGGCAGCGAGTAATAGATGCGCGCGACGACCGCTGCGAGCTCGCGCCAGCCGTGCATGTCGCCCCAGTCCGGCGGGAGGCGGCCGATCTGCGTTCGTTCGGATTTTGCCAGCGACACTTCGCGCTTCAGCATCGTTTGCGCGACGCGGTCGTACTCAGACATCGTCCGCTCCGGTAAGACCGGCATGAGCAGCGGCACGAGAACGATCCCGGCGGCGAGAGCGTAGGCGGCGATTACGGCGCGCCAAACGACGACGCGCTGGGTCCAGGTTTCGATCGTAACCGCGCCGGCCGCGATGAGAATCGGGTAGACGTCGCCCGGGTAGTAATCCTTGCCGTGCAGCGCAATCATCTGCACGATCAGCAGAACGTAGGCGACGCCGAGAAAGCGCGCCTGCGGGCGTCGCAGCAGCGTTACGAGCCCGATAAGCGAGACCGGGGCGAGCAGCGGGTGAACGATCATCAGCTGCGTGGCGAGGTATTCGAGCGGCGTGAGCTGCGCGTTCTTGTATTCGCCCGCATCGCGCAGCAGCGTCCACATCGGATAGCCGTGAGCGGCCTGCCAAAGAAAGTTCGGCAAAGCGATTGCCGCCGCAAGCGCCGCGCCGGCGAAAAACCACGGCGTCGCGAGTACGCGACGCTGCGGCAACATCGCTAGCGCGACGAGCATTCCCGCGGCAAAGAACACAACGCTGTACTTGCTCTCGAGCGCGAGGCCGATCACCGCCCCAGCCGCGAGCCACCAGCGCGGGTCGGCACCCTTGACGATCCGAAGCACGTAGAGCGCTGCGAGCGGCCATAGCCAAAGGCCGGCGATGTCGGTAGTGATGGTCGTGCCGAAATGCATCAGCGCGGGGGTCAGCGCGGCGACGAGCGCGGCGAAGAACTCCGCGAACGTGCTGCCGCCGAGCTCGACGACGAGTAGGCATGTCGTGTAAACGGAGGCGGCGGCAAAGAGCGCCGGAATCGCGCGCAGGAGGAAGAGCGAGTGGCCCAAGAGTTGCGAACCTGCGGCCAAAAGCGGAACGAGCGGCGGCTGGTCTACGTAGCCCCACGCGGGCCGGAATCCGCAGATTACGAAATAGAGCTCGTCGCGAAAGAACCCGTAATGTGGATTGGAGATGAGATGGACGATCAAAGTCAGCAGCGCAGCCGCAAGCGGAATCGCGCGGTGCGGCGCTGTTCCTGGGCGAGTACGCCGGCCTTGATCGAATACCATGACGGGGAATGGGGTGTGCCCCTCCACGACGATACTTCCCTTTTCGAGCTCTTGGTGCTCGAAGGAGCGCAAGCCGGGTTGAGTTGGGAGACGGTTCTAAAAAAACGAGTCCGATACCGCGAGCTCTTTCGCGGCTTCGATCCGCTCGCCGTCGCGCGAATGCGCTCCGCAACCGTCGAGCGGCTGATGCGCGATCCCGGAATCATTCGCAATCGTTCGAAGATCGAATCGGCGATCGGCAATGCGCGGGCGTTGCTGCGGGTGCGCGACGACTTCGACAGCTTCGATGCGTACCTTTGGCGCTTCGTCGAAGGAAAGCCGATCGTCAACAAGCGCCGGAACCCGGGCGAGATCCCGGCGTCGACGAACGAATCTCAAGCGATGAGCGCCGACCTCTACCGGCGCGGCTTTCGCTTCGTCGGCCCGACGATCTGCTACGCGTTCATGCAGGCGACGGGAATGGTGAACGATCACTTGCTGACATGCGCTTGGAGAAAGGCTTCGTGATCGCGACGACGCCCCCGGCGATCGTTCTTCCGGACGGCACCTATCGGTATCGGTTCGAGGCAGCCGGTAAAGTCGAAACCAGCACGGTCGTCGTTCGCCACGAGAACGGAGTGATCGTCATAGACGAGGGCATGAAGACCGAAACCATTCCGATCGTTACGCAGCGGCGAATCGATCCGTCCACCTTTGCGACGCGCTCCTACACGATCGACGCCGGATCTGCCCACGCCGTCGTGACAGTCGCGGGTAACGAAGCGACCGTGACGCAGGGGAACATTCGAGAGAGCGTCCACGCGGCACCGGGCGAACCCTTCGTGATGACCGAGAATTTGGTTGGGGCCTGGGCGCAACTTCCGGCAACGCTGCACGTGAGCGGCGCGAAAAAGGTAACGTTCGCGTGTCCTTGCGGCGAGTTCGTCGCGATATCGGTAAGCGTCGTGAGCGATAA
>DATASC010000210.1:0-5477 GCA_036269355.1 Candidatus Cybelea sp.
GTATTTACCCTTCGTCGCGGTCGTGTAACACGGACCGAAGCCGAACTTGATGCCGTAGAAAATGGCTTGACCGTATGCGGTGTACGGCTTGCCTGCAACGATCTTTTTGGACGTGAGACCACCGCCCGCCGGAGCCTTCGAGCCGAATCCCGTCTTGCCCGAGATCGCGAGCTGCAAATAGAAGATCGCCGTGCCTGTGCCGAGCTCGGGCATGTTGTCGTAGTTCGTCGTGCTGCTGGTCAATCCGAGGCTCACCGATGGATTCGCCGGAGGGTAGGTTACGCTGCCGCCGAAGCCGCCAAACTCCGGAATGCAAACCTTTCCGCCCTTCGTCGAAAGCGTCTCGGTCAGCGAGGCGTACTGCTGTGTGCTCTGCTGTCCCGCGCACTTAGGTGGATGGCGGTCGGGCAGAATCCGCGATTGCGCGGCAATTCCTTGGGGCGACGACGTCGTGGGCAAAGCGCCGTGCTGCGCGCACGCGGTCAAGAGCGCGGCAGCGGCGAGTGCGCACGCTGCGCGCGACGAGTGACGGAAGAAGTACATCGGGGTAAGGCCTCCGGTAATGCGACTGTTTAGTGGGACGTAAGCGCTTGCAGCTTGGCCTCGCCGTCCGTGGCGAGCGCCTCGAGATCTTTAGCCGCGGCGTATTCGGCCGCGGTGGGTTTGGCGTAAGCGGCTTCGAGTGAGTTGAACAAAAACGCCAGCTGCTCGCGGATCTTGGTGGGATGAACCACGTCGTACTCGCTCGAGGTGACGTCGAGCAGCGTGAGCGTTGCGATCTCGTCGCCGATTTGAGAGCGTTGTGCCGCCGGCGCTTTGTTGCGGGCCGTCATCGCCGTTGCAATTGCTCGGTCGAGGCGATCCATTGCGGCGAGCAGCTGCTGTTCGAGTGCAAGCCGCGCTTCGAGTTCGCCGGCGGCTGGATGGATGCGCGGGTCGAGCTGCACTTTTAACGGTGCCTGCAGACGTTGCGAGCCGTACTGCAATACGACGGTATATGAGCCCGGAAGGCTCGTCGGGCCGTCGGAGGTATCGGGCCAGTCGTCGGTCGGCACCTGGCGGAAACCCGGGTAATCGTAGGCGGGCGGATACTTCAAGTCCCACTGGAAGTGGTTCATACCCGCCACCACCGCGTTGTTCTTATCGAGGTCGCGCTCGCGCGTCTGCGTGCTGTCGAGCAGCTCCTCCTGCTCCGGCGTGAGTTTGCGCTCGTTCTTATTCTTCACGTGCAGGTTGAAGGTGCGAATCGTCGCGCCGTTCGCGTCCACGAAGGAGAGCGTGACGGGCGTCGTGCCCTTGTAGTCGGGCGGCAAGTTAAAGAAGACCGCCGCGCCGTACGCCGGGTTATCGCCGAAGTCGGGAATCGAAAAGAACGACGGACCGCCGTACGCGTTGGAGAGCCAGGCCGTCTCGGGAGCGAAGAGCTGCGCCGCCGCCGTCGAGAGCGTTCCTTGATGAGCGAGCTGTTCGAGCAGCGTGATGTTGTCGAGAATCCAGAAGGCCCGGCCGTGCGTCGCTGCGACGAGTTCACCTTCGCGTTGATCGATCGCAAGATCGCGCACCTGAACGCCGGGAAGGTTGAGGGTCAGCGGTTGCCACTGTGCGCCGCCGTCGAGGCTGACGTATGCCGTGCTGCGCGTACCGGCGAAGAGCAGCCGCGGCTCGCGTGGATCCTGGCGGACCACGAAGACGTACTGATCGGCCGGTAGACCGTTCGTCATCGCGGTCCAGTGCGCGCCGTAGTCGGTCGTCTCGTAGACGTAGGGATGGTAATCGTCCCACATGTAACGCGACGCCGTGAGGTACGCCGTTCCCTTATCGGTGTGCGAGGGCTCGATCGAACTGATCTGCGCCCACTGAGGCAGGTCCGGGGGCGTGACGAGTTTCCAACTAGCGCCGTGATCGGTCGTCACGTGCACCAATCCGTCGGCCGACCCCGCCCACAGCACGTTTGCGTCGAGCGGTGACGCGGCGAGCGATGCAATGTCGGGGAACGTCTCCGCTCCGGTCTGATCCAAAATGACGGAACCGCCGCTCGGGCCTTCGCTGCTCGGGTCGTTGCGCGTAAGGTCGGGGCTGATGATCTTCCAGGTCTGTCCGCGATCCATGCTCGAGAAGACAACCTGCGCGGCGACCAGCAACTCGCGCGGGTCGGCCGGTGAAAAGAAGATCGGATGCGTCCACCCAAAACGGTACTCCGTGTCGGCGGCGGCGTTGCCGGCCATGTATCGCGGCCAGGGGCTGACGTTCTTCGCGTTGCCCGTCCTGTAGTTGAGCTGCACGAACGAGCTGTAATATCCGCTGCCATAGGTTAGGTCGTGATCGTCGGGATCCGGCGCAACGAACGTACTTTCGCCGAGCGCAACCGGATGCCACTCGCTCGGACCGATACCCGGCCCGACGGCTGCACTAGGGCCTTCGAACGCGCCCTCATCTTGGCTCGCGCCGAAGACGTGAAACGGAAACTGGTTGTCGATGGCGACGTGATAGAATTGTCCCGTCGGCTGATTGAGATCGGTGCTGAACGTGTCGCCGCCATCGGTCGAGACGCTCGCGCCGCCATCGTCGCCGACGAGAAGAATCTTGGGGTTATTCGGGTTAATCCAGATGATATGGTTGTCGCCGTGGGGTGGACTGATTTGGCTCCACGTTTTTCCGCCGTCCTTAGTCTTGTAGAAGGCGTCGACTTCCGGCGCGTACGCGACCTGCGAGTTCGTCGGATCGACGAAGATCGCGCTGTAGTAGAATGAGCGCTGCCGCAACTTCATCTGCGAGTTGACGCGCTTCCACGTCGCGCCGGCGTCATTCGAGCGATAGACGCCGCCGTCGTTCGCCGTCACGATCGCGTAGACGATGCGAGGATTGCTCGCCGAGACGGAAACGCCGATCTTGCCGAGGATGCCGGTGGCGAATCCCGGATTGGTGGAGATCTTCGTCCAATGCGCGCCGCCGTCGGTCGTCTTGTACAGCCCGCTGCCTGGGCCGCCGTTGGTGAGCTTCCACGGCTGGCGTTGCGCTTGCCACATCGCCGCATAGAGAACCTTGGGGTTGTGCGCGTCCATGACCAGGTCGACTCCGCCGGTCTTGTCGTCGACGAACAGCACCTTGCTCCAGGTCGCCCCGCCGTTGGTGCTCTTGAAGATTCCGCGCTCGGGGTTCGCCTTGAAGACGTGCCCCATCGACGCCGCGTAGACGACGTTCGGGTCGCGCGGATCGATCACGAGCTTCGTAATCATGTGAGTGTCGCGGAGGCCGGCGTAGCTCCAGCTCTTGCCGGCGTCCGTGGTCTTGAAGACGCCATCTCCGGTATCGAAGTCGCTACGGATGTCGGCCTCGCCGGTTCCGATGTAGATAACCTTTTTGTTCGACGGTGCTACCGCAATCGCACCGATCGGGCTCGCGATGCCGGGAATCTTTCCGTCGGTGATGTTCTCCCAGCTGATGCCGTAATCGGTACTTCGCCAGACTCCGCCCTCGACGCCCCCGAAGTAGAAGAGGTTCGGGTCGCTCGCAACGCCTGCCACCGCGACCGAACGGCCGCCGATGTACGGACCGATGCTGCGCCATTGAAGCTTGCCGATGAGCTTTTGCGCGGGAGTCGTGCTCGCGGCCGTGGGGGCCGCCGCGGCTAGGCTCTGGAGCGGTGAGGCAAAAAGCGCGGCCATAACGAGACCAGTAAGAAGACGCTTCATGCCTTTGATATCGGGTTTCCGAATATGAAAACCCTGCGTTCACGGCGGCCGCCGGAGAAGTAGAAGCAGGCCGAGGCCTTGAATGCTTGCGCGATGCACGCCCCCGGTGCATCGGGGCCCTTCAGTTTGAAGGGCATCGAGCACGTGCTATTGCTCGTGGACGGCCTAGAACGCTCGATCGCGTTCTACCAGGACGTTATCGGCGCACGCCTCGAGACGGTGCTGCCGAATTATGCGATGGCGGAGTTACGCGCCGGAGACGCTCATATCGACCTCGTCGATATCTCCGCTCCCGAAGGCGCCTGGGCCTTGCCCCCAATCGCCGGCGGCCGCAACGTCGATCACGTCGGCGTGTGCCTCGAACCTGCGACGAGGTCGCCGTACGCCATCATCTCGCAGCACAGAGCGTCGAGATCGTCGAGGAGCGCATCGAAAATCGGCCGGAGGGAAGACAACTGTCGCTGTACGTACGCGACCCCTCCGGAAACCTCATCGAACTCATGGGAGAGTGTTCATGATCCTTCGCCGTCTTGGTTTGGGGTTCGGGTTACTTGCGTTCGTTTGGATTGTCGGGACCGCGCCGCGCACCGGCCTGGCGTCCGGAGCGGCCCCTGCGAAGTTGCTTTGCGGAACGTTCGGCGGACCGGGGGAGTTGGTCGAGCCTCCCGACGTCGAAGTGTGGAAGCTCCCACTCAACGCGGGCGGCGAACACGAGCTGATCCTCTCGGTTCGAACCGACGGCAAGGCCGACAGCCAACGCTATTGCTATCGCTATGTGCTTGATGGCGTGGTGCAGACCGTTGCGCCGACGATTCGAGTTCGGCGCGGCGAGCACTTTGCGATTCGGATCGTTAACGAGATCGGTGGCCCGAGCCTCGGAGCGCACGTTGCATCGACGGCACTTCCGGCGTGCATGCCGATGTCGATGCCCATACCCACGACAAATCATTTTGTAGGGTATCTCAATCACACGATGGACGACCGGTACATGGCAACCGGCTCGACCGACACCAACTTGCACCTGCACGGGTACCAAGGCCCGGCGTCCGACGAAAACATCTTTCTCTCGACGCTGAGCACGCCGATGCATGCGTGCGAGTATCACATCACGATTCCGCGCACGCAGCCGGCGGGGACGTACTTGTACCACCCGCACGCTCACGGCGCTTCCGACGTAGAAGTCGCAACCGGGCTCGACGGCGTTTGGATCGTCGAAGCGGATAAGCCGCAGCTGCCGCGCGCCGACGAACACGTGATCATGCTGCGCTATCGGATTCCGTTCAAAAATGACAACCCGTTCGCGCCCGATGAAAGCGCGTTCGGGCCGCCGGCGATCGCGCATGAAGCTTCGCTCACGTCCGCATCGCCGGTGCCGTACGACCCGTTCAAGCCGCCGCCTTGGCCGCTCGCGTTTCCGATGGCCGCCGGCGGCGAGTCGCTCGACCCAACCGGCTGCGATGGCTACAGCTCCGAGGTCTACGTCGCGGCGAATGGTTCCGACACGCCGGTGAAGCTGCGCGTGCCGCCGGGCTCGCCCCAACTCCTTCGAATTGCGAACGGGACGTCCGATTCGGCATCCGCGCTGGAGCTACACGATACGTCGGGCGCCGCGCAGCCGATTCACCTCGTCGGGCTCGACGGCAACCCTGTCTCCGGCGACTCCTCGCATCCACTCTCCGCCTATGTCGCGAGCAACGAACTGATGCTTACGTCGATGTCGCGAGCGGACGTCCTGCTCACGCTGGCGCCCGGCCAAAAACTCACGCTCTCGTCGGAGCATTATTG
>DATASC010000211.1:0-3799 GCA_036269355.1 Candidatus Cybelea sp.
CAGCGCTCGAAGTCGAACGGGGACGTCATCCGCTGCTTGGCGAGCGCGCGGTGCCGCAGTCGCTGACCGTCGACGAAACGACGCGGCTTCTCGTGATCAGCGGTCCGAACATGGGCGGCAAGACCGTCGCGCTCAAGATGGTCGGACTCTTCGTCGTCATGGCCTATTGCGGTATGCAGCTCCCCGCCGCTCGCTGCATCATCGGACGCTTCGACCGCGTCATCGCCGACATCGGCGACGAGCAGTCGCTGATCGCCAACGCCTCGACGTTCTCCGCGCATCTCGAGCGCATGCGCGAGATCCTCGCCGCCGCCGGCGAACGAACGCTGGCGATCGTAGACGAGATTGGCGGCGGAACGGAACCGAGCGCCGGCGCCGCGCTTGCGGTCGCAATGCTGGAGCGCTTGCTCGCGAGTAAAACGCGCGCAATCGTATCGACGCACTCGGTCGAGCTCAAGCTCTTCGCACACGCGACCTCCGGCGTCGCGAACGCGAGTGTCCGCTTCGACCCCGCGACTTTTGCGCCCACCTTCGAACTCGACGTAGGGACGCCGGGACAATCGTTGGCCTTTCCGTTAGCTGCGCGGCTGGGAATCGATTCGGAGATCGTCGAGCGTGCAAACGCACTGCTCGAGCGGCGCGAGCGCGATTACGAGTCGGCTCTGACCGAGCTCGCGCAGCGGAGCAGCGAGCTTCGCGAAGAGCGGGCACGCGTTACCGCGGAGCTCGGAGCGATCGCACAAGAGCACGAGCGGTTGCGGCGCGAGCGAGACGATCTCGACACGGAGCGCCGCCGCTTCGGCAACCGCGCGGAGGAACGGCTGCAGCAGAGTCTTCGCGACTTCGTGCGCGAGCTGCAGCGGCGCGCTGAAGAGCTCGGCGCGGAGCGCGGGCGCAAAGGAAAAGTGACGCCGTCGCAGGCGGCCCTGCTCTCGCAGACTATCGAGGCGATGCGGCGTGACCTCGGCATACGTCCACGCGATGCCGAAACCGCGAACGAAGGCTCGTTTGCGCCGGGCGACCGCGTGCGCATCCTCTCGTTGAATCAGGAGGGTGTCGTCGCGGAAGATTGGGACGAAAGGTTGCTGGTTTCGATCGGTTCAATGAAGATGATGGTGGAGAAGAGCGACGTTCGCCGAGAAGGCCGTGCGGTCAAACGCGCCGAGCGATCGGGAAACAAGACCGATGCGCGCTTGAGCGCGGCGCAGCGCTCGTCGGCCGAGCTCGACGTGCGCGGCAAACGGTATGCCGAAGCCGAGCCGCTCGTCGAACGTTGGGTCGACGACGCGCTGCTCGCGGGAAACTCGCCGCTGCGCCTGATTCACGGCAAAGGAACCGGGATGCTTGGCCGAGGTCTGCAGGAGTATCTGCGCGGCCATATGGGCGTGAAGAGCCTACGCTACGGCAACGAAGAGGAAGGCTCGACCGGCGTGACCGTAATCGAGCTGCGCGCGTGAGCGCCATCGACACCGTCGATCTGCTCGAGGGTTTCGATCACGTCGAGACCGTCGCAGATTTTCACGAGCGTCTGCGCGCCGGGCGTCCGTTGCGCGTTAAGCTCGGCGTCGACCCAACGAGCCCGGACTTGCATCTCGGATTCATGGTCGTGCTCCATCCGCTCCAGCGATTTGCCGAGGCCGGTCATCGCGTAACGCTGATCATCGGCGATTTCACGGCGCGTATCGGCGATCCGAGCGGACGCAACGTGACCCGCCCTCAGCTCTCGCGCGAAGAGATCGAGGCGAACATGGCCGCATACCGGGAGCAGGCCGGAAAGGTGCTCGACCTGGAGAGAATCGAGGTACGCTACAACTCCGAATGGCTCGATCCGCTCTCGCTCGCCGATTTGGTGAAGCTGCTCGCGAAGACGACGGTCGCGCAAATGCTCGAACGAAACGACTTTCGCGAACGCTACGATTCGGGAGTCCCGATCTCGCTGCATGAGTTTCTCTATCCGGTCGCGCAGGCGTACGACTCCGTCGCGATCGAGGCTGACGTCGAGCTCGGCGGCACCGATCAGCTTTTCAATCTGCTGCTCGGACGACAGTTCCAGCGCGAGTTCGGCCAGCTCCCGCAGATCTGTGCGACGGTTCCGCTGCTCGTCGGTCTCGACGGTGAGAAGAAGATGAGCAAGTCGTTCGGCAACTACGTCGGGGTCGCGGAACCTGCGCGGGAGCAGTTCGGCAAGCTCATGAAGATTCCGGACGAGCTCATCACCGTCTACGCTCGTCTCGCCGCGTTTCGCCCGCGCGCGGAAGCCGATCGGCTCGCGGCGGATCTCGCCGCCGGTCGCGCTAATCCGATGGAAGAGAAGAAGCGGCTCGCGCAAGATATCGTCGCGCGATACCACGACGCCGAGGCCGCTGCATCGGCGCGCGAGTATTTCGAACGAACGGTCCAGCGGCGCGAGATTCCGACGGACGACGTCCCCGAGATCGACTTGGGAGACTGCAAGCGCGTCGCGGAGGTGGTCGTCAAGGCCGGATTCGCGGCGAGCCGGCGCGCGGCCGAGCGGCTAATCTCCGCCAATGCCGTAAAGATCGACGGAGAGCCCGTACGCGACGCGAACGCGTCATGGAGCTGGGCCGAGGCCGCAGTGCTTTCCGTGGGTTCGCGCCGCTTCGTTCGCGTGTTGCCTGGCGGGAAGTAGCTATATGCGCGCGGCGAGCGCGCGAATGTCTTGCGCGCTGAACTCGTAGCGCGTCTTGCAATACTCGCACGTAGCCTCGGTGCGATCGCGTTCCTGCGTCAGCTGCAGAAGCTCGTCGGCGCCGAATCCGAGCAGCACCGCTTCGACCTTCGCGCGAGTACAGCGGCACGCGAAGCGAACGTCCATCGCGTGATGCGAGCGGAGCTCCAAATCGCCGGCGAGCTCACGTAAGAGCGCGCCTGCATCGGGGTTGCGGACGATGAGCTGCGTTACCGAGGGCATCGACGCTGCGCGCGCCTCGAGCGCCGAAATCGCCTTCTCGTCGGCGCCGGGCAAAGCGCGGGCCACGATTCCCCCGGCGGCAACGACGCCACTCGGGTTGGCGAGCACGCCGAGAGCGACGATGCTCGGAATCTGCTCGGATTGCGCGAGGTAGGCCGCTAGATCTTCGGCGATCTCGCCGGAGTGAATCGGCACGATGCCGACGTATGGCTGCCCAACTTCGCTCGAGCGCGTTACCTGAAGCGAACCAGTGCCTACCGCGCCCGCGACGTTGAACTTTCCGCGCCCGTCGACGGGCAGCTCGACCTGGCCGTTCCGAACGTAACCGCGCACTCCGATCGTATTGCCGTCGAGAAGCCACGCCTCCGCTGCCAGCGTTCCCAGGGGACCGTTGCCGGCGATCTGCAGCGAGATACGTTCGGTGCCTTTTAACCCCGCCGCAAAGAGCGCGGCGCCCGTCGTCAGCCGCCCGACCGCCGCCGTCGCCGTCGGCCAGAGGTCGTGGCGATCGCGAATCTCGGTCACCAAGTCGGTCGTGATTGCCGCGACGAGCGAAACCCCGGCGTCGAGGTTCGATGCGGCCAGTAATTGGTCGGGCATGAGCGCCTCTGGTTCGGAGGCAAGCGCATTTCCTCCAAAGAACCGAGGACGATGCGCGTTTTGGTCTTGCACGGACCGAACCTTAACTTGCTTGGCGAACGCGAGCCCGAAGTCTACGGCTCGCAGACGCTTTCCGAAATCGACGACGCGATCGCCGCAGCCGGAAAGGACCTCGGAATCGAGGTGCGCTGCGAGCAATACAACGGTGAAGGGGCGATCGTCGAGGCACTTCACGCGGCGCGCAAGCGCGACTCCGGAATTATTATC
>DATASC010000212.1:0-10639 GCA_036269355.1 Candidatus Cybelea sp.
GATCTCGGAATGCGCCAAGGGGAAATCTTCGCGCTCACGTGGGATGACGTCGACCTCGCGGGTAGGACGATCTCCATCAAGAGCACGCTCGCAGAAGACCGTCACGGTCATCTCGTACGCTCAGATCCCAAGACTCCGAAGTCGCGTCGCGTCATCTATCTTCCCGAGCTCGCGCGAACGGCGCTCAGCGCGCTTCGAGGAGAAAGCGAACACGCAAGCGGCTACGTCTTCAAGTCGACCGTCGGCACGCCGCTCCGGAAGAACAACTTCCTGAAACGCGTCTTCAAACCGCTGCTCACGCAGGCGGAGTTGCCCGACGTAACGTTCCACAGCCTGCGCCACACCGCCAACTCGCTGCTCATCGAGGCGGGAGAAGATCCGCTCGCGATCGCAGGCAGTTTGGGGCATTCGGACACCCGCATGATGTTCGAGCGCTACGGCCACCTGTTCGACCATACGGCCAAGCGCGTGGCCCAAACTGCCGACCGAATCTTCGCCGCCCTCGAACCCAATTGTCGTACGATTGTCGTAAATGCGGCCCATCGCTTCGCATTGTCGCGGAAAGAAAAACGCCAAAATTCTTTACAGAGTAAGGCGTTTCCGATGGTGGAGATGGGGGGACTCGAACCCCCGACCCCTTACATGCGAAGCAAGTGCTCTACCAGCTGAGCTACATCCCCACGGCGCGACCTGGAGGATTGTACGTGCCGGGCTGGGCACCTGTCAAAGCAGATGAGCAAGCTCCGCTATGTCGCGCTCGCCCTCGCGTTTCTCGGCAACACGTTGCCGTGGCCGGTGCTCGCGAAATCCGCGGCGCCCGTGGACGTTGCGGTGAACCGATGCAACGCGCAGGCAACCAACGATGCTGCGGGGCGGGTGCGCGACTACGATCGTCATGCCCCGGGAAAAAATTCGTCCGCGCTCGTGACGCGATACGGAGCTCTCGTGGAGGTCATCACGATACTCAACGAAGAGCGCGAGATCCTCAATAACGTCTGCTCCAGCGATGCGCAAAAAGCGCCATTTTTCGCGCAAATCGCGGCGACGTCCGCGTGGGCGCTCGTCTTGCAGGCCGACCTCGCGGCCCGGCTCAACGCATCGTGTCCGGCCGCTGCGAAGGCACTCCCGACGATGATGATCGCCGACGCTTGGCTCGCCCTCGCCAACGTCGTCAACGAGGGCGGCGGTACGGTTCCAACGGCGTTCGGCGAGGTTATTCCAAAGGTTCAAGTTCACGCGCAGACCTTCGGGCTCACGCTTCCGCCGTGGGGCGAAACTTCCGCATACTGGCGCGATCAAGTGCACGCCAAGGCAAAAGAGCAGGTCGCAACCTGCCCATCGCCGACCCCCACCCCGCCTTCACCGCAGTAGGATTTTGCGAACAATTCGCAAATAAGCTCCTCCCGAATGGGGAGCAGGGCAGACTATATCACGCGCCCGCGCGAGTTGATCGCGTCGATTCTAAAGCGCGAGCCGCGCTTTCTTTCGGCTGCGAAAATCCATCAGCGGCTCAAACGCGCCGGCGCGCGCGTCTCGCTCTCGACGGTTTATCGCACGCTTGAACGATTGCGCGCAAAAGGAGAGGTTACGGAACGGGCCGATGCCGACGGCGAGGCGACGTTCATGCTCTGCGAGCCGGCGCACCACCACCATCACGCCATCTGCGGAGAATGCGGGCGCGTCGAAGACGTCGACTGCACCGCGATGGAGCAGTTCGCGGACTCGCTTCGCGCGCTGCACGCATTCGAGCTCGACGGTCACGCAATGGAGTTTTTTGGAAGATGCCGCGCTTGTCAATGAAGTCACTCGTCGCACTCATCCTGCTCGTGGGGTGTGCGCACACCCTTCGACAAGCTCAGGGTGACACTGAACCCTCAAACCGCAAGATCATCGTTGCCACGACGATCTCGACGCTCAACTCGTTCGTACAGGGCGTCGGCGGCGAGCACGTGATCGTGAAGAACATCGTGCCGATCGGCGCCTCGCCGGAGACGTTCGCCCCGTCGCCGCAGGACGTCGCGATGGTCTCCGATGCGAACGTCTTAGTGGAAAATGGTGCCGGGCTCGAGGTCTGGCTCGACCGGCTGCTGCGCGATGCCGGCGCAAGCGGACTGCGCGTCGTCGTCTGCAGCGACGGGTTGCCAGTGAAGAATCTCAATCCGCACGTGTGGATGGATCCCGTGTACGCAAAGAGTTACGTCGCCAAGATTCGCGATGCACTGATTGGCGTCGATCCGGCGCACGCCGACGATTACCGGCGCAATGCGGTGGCGTACGACGCCCGGCTCGACGGGCTCACGAAATGGATCCGCGGAAGGATCGCCACGATCCCGCCGTCACAGCGTTATATGATCGTCTTTCACAACGCCTGGTTTTACTACAATGCGCGCTTCGGCATCACAACGCTTGGCTTCGTCGAGCGCAACCCGGGCCAGGAGCCTAATCCGCAGCAGATCGCCCAGCTCATCGATCTCGCGAAAGCACACAACGTTCGCGCCGTCTTCAGCGAACCCGAGTACAGTCCGAAGCTGCTCTATTCGATCGCCCAGGGTGCCGGCGTCAAGGTTGTCGAGAATCTGTACGACGATTCCGTCGGCAACGATCCGCGCGTTGCAAACTACATCGCGATGCTCACCTACGACACGAACCTCATCGTGAGCTCGCTGAAGTGATCGGCGGGCGGCCACTTCGACGGCCCTTCGACTCCGCCGCTGCGCGGCTTCGCTCAGGATGACACCATGGTAGCGCGAGAAGCGACCGCATCTCGGGAAGCCGTGGTGGCGCGCGACATGGTCGTGCGCTATGAGGATTTCACCGCGCTCGTCGGCGCGACGTTCACCGCCCATTACGGCGAAGCGCTCGGCATCGTGGGTCCGAACGGCTCGTGAAAATCCACGCTGCTCAAGACGATCGCGGGCCTCCTGCGGCCCTCCGACGGCGAGCTGCGCGTGCTCGGATCGCAGCCGCGCAAACTTCCACCGGGCACGATCGCTTACGTACCGCAGGTCGAGGCCGTCGACTGGTCGTTCCCCGCAACCGTTTGGGACGTCGTCGCGATGGGGCGCTTCGCGCGCTTGCGCTTTTGGCAGCATTTCGGCGCCGCGGATCGTGCGGCGGTACACCACGCATTGGACGTCGTGAACATGACGCCGCTCGCAGGACGGCACATCGCCAATCTCTCCGGCGGCCAGCAGCAGCGGGTCTTCGTGGCCCGAGCGATCGCGCAGGAGCCGCAGCTCTTGCTGCTCGACGAGCCCACGACGGGCGTCGATGCAGAAACGGAAGAGGCGCTTCGCGTGATCGTGCGCGAGCTGGTCGCCGGTGGACTGCCGGTGCTGATGGCGACGCACGATCTCGATCGCGTCGACGAGTGGTTCGACCGCCTGCTCGTCGTCGATCGCCGCGTGCTCGCGCTCGGCTCGCCGCGCGAGGTCGTCGAATCGGGTACCTATAGCGCGATCCGCGAGCATACGCACACGCACGGTCATCTGCGCCTCGATCACGAGCCGCACGATGCGCACTCCGCGCATCCGGAGATTCGAAATTGATGGACCCTTCGACAGGCTCAGGGTGACACGTTGATTGACCCTTCGACAGGCTCAGGGTGACACGTTGATGGACCCTTCGACAGGCTCAGGGTGACACATTGACAGACCTGCTGACGCAGCCGTTTCACTACGCGTTCATGCAGCGCGCCTTCGTTGCTGCGCTGGCGGTCGGACTGCTCTGCTCGACGATGGGGACCTACGTGATTCTGCGCCGGCTCTCGTTCATCGGCGACGGCATCGCGCACGCATCGTTCGCCGGAATCGTGATCGCATATCTTCGCGGCGCGAACTTCTATATCGGAGCCGGGGTCGTCGCGGTCCTCACCGCGATCGGCATCGGCTTCGTCCATCGGCGGGGACGCATCTCGCTCGACACAACGATCGGCGTACTCTTTACCGGAATGTTCGCACTCGGCGTTTACTTGATGAGCCAGCAACGCAGTTACGCGGTCGACCTGCAGAGCTTTCTCTTCGGCGACATTCTCGCGGTACAGCCGCAGGATCTGTGGCTCATCGTGGCGCTCAGCGTCATCGTCGCCGCAGCCGTCGTCGTACTCTTCCGCGGATTGTTCTACACGACGTTCGATCCGGTCGTCGCCGAGGCGAGCGGAATAAGCGCCCCGGCATACGAGTACGCGCTGCTCGTCATGCTCGCGCTGACGATCGTCGTCGCGCTGCAGGCCGTGGGCATCGTGCTCGTCGCCGCGCTCCTGGTCACGCCGGCCGCGGCGGCCTATCAGCTCACGTCGCGCTTCGCGCCAATGATGGCGTTGGCCGCGATTTTAGGTGCCGCCAGCGCCGTCGGCGGACTTTATCTCTCGTATTACGTACGTGCGTCGAGCGGGGCTACGATCGTGCTGCTCGCTACGCTGCTGTTCTTTGCGGCGATCCTCGTGAAGCGCTTGCGGCGGATGCTTATCGCACGCGCAGCGTAAACGGCGCCGTGTAGACTTTCTCGCCGCCGCGGAACTCTATCCACAGCTTGTAGAAGCCGGGCGGCAGCGACGGAAGCGACATTTCCAGCAGCGGGCCCGCCGGGCCCCCGCTCATCTCCATCTTGGCATCGGAGTTCATGCTCATCTGCATGCCGGCGCCGCGAACCGATGGGTGAATGTGAATGTATGCCAGGCTCTGGGTGTTGATGAAGACGCAGTGCGCGGCCGCCCCGAGGTAGGTCCCGAGATCGTCGGCTGGTTTGCCGTCTTTCTGAATGGTGACGTTGAGCCTCTGCGCGACGCCTGAGGCGAGCGATGTCGTGCCAAGCGCTACGGTGTACGGCCCAGCCGCTACGGTCGGCTGCGACCGATCGTTTGGCCGCGCGGCGCTCGCAGCCGCGCCGGTGCTGTCGAGCGTGAAGCGGAAGACCTGCTGTCCCACGCCCTGCGGCGTCGTATCGGCGTAAACGTAGTAGCGATGATTCGGATCTTTCGTAAACGGCTGCCGGAAGGTTCCAGTCGCTGCGTCAAAGGCCGGGTGGAGATGAGCGAAGGTGCCAAAGTCGTCGCGCACCACGATCATATGCACGAGCTTCTGCATGTCCAGTTCGTAGCTAAGGATGGGTTTGCCGTTGGGCTGGAACTGGCGCACCCTCAGCGTCGCACTCAGTCTATTGGAGGGCTCGGTCCAAAATTTCGAGTCGATCTTCGCCGTTCCATCGAGCAACGCAAAATCGCCGCTTTGTTCGACGCGGGCGCCGTAAGCCGCCGCGATTCCGCCGAAGACGAATGCAGCCAGCGCACCGACAACGACGATGCCGCTCAATCGGCGGCGCGCACCACTCTCCACGTTTCCTCCCCAGCGCTTTTCAGATAGCCGCCCAACTCGAGGGCTTCGAGTGCCTCGCGCAGCGCGGCGCGTTCGTTCTTATTCGGCATGCCGGCCCAACGCATCGCCAGCGCGTTGAGCTCGAGCGTCGAGTCGGGTACGAGCGCCTCGCGCAGAAAGTTCGGCGAAAGTTTGACCCGTTCCATCCGGCGCGCGACGGGCTCGAGCGCCGCGTCAAAAGTCGTTGGGGAAACCCCTCCTTCGTCCTTCGACTCGCTACGTTCGCTCAGGATGACAGAAGGGGCGTTTTCGGGCGCGATGACGGGATCGCTGGGTTCGGCAATTCGAGGCGTCGTGAAGCGGCCGATGACTACGGGATCCGCGAGGGTTCCCGACCACTCTCCCAACGTGGCGAAGGCCGTCTGCCAGGGGACGGCATTGATAACGGCGCGGCGGCGCGCGATTCCGCGGAGGATCGCTCGTGCGACGCGATCGGCTTCGGCGATGCGGCCGGGTGGCCGCGATACGCCGAGACGCGAGTGAAACTCCGTCGCGACGACGCCGGGATCGACGTAAGTGACGCCGACTCCGCGCGATCGCAACTCACGCCGCAACTGAATCGCCGCCGCGCGGATCGCCGCTTTTGCCGCGGCGTACGCGCCCTGCTGCGCGAGCGGCACGCGCGCGACGCCCGAACCGACGAAGACGAGTTGACCGCGCGTCGTTTGCAGATACGAGAGCGCGGCCCGCGAAAGCCGCAGCGGCGCGGCGACGTGCAACTCCCACGACGCCGCAAGCGTCGCGTCGCTCTGCTCGAGCAGAAACCCGTACGCGCCCGCACCGGCGTTGTTGACGACCACGTCGATCCGGCCGAACGCGCGTACCGTGGACTCAACGACACGCGCCGGCATCTCGCGAGCGGTAATGTCGCCGGCGACCGCGATCGAACTCCCGCCGGCGGCCGCGATCGCGGCCGTTACTTCCTGCAGCCGCGCCTCGCGCCGCGCGGTGACGACGACGCGATAACCGTCCCTCGCCGCCGTCAACGCGAGCGCGCGTCCGATGCCCGAGCTGGCTCCCGTAACGATCATGGTTCGCGGGTCAGGCATGCGAATCGCAGTAACTCCGGTACTCGGCCGCGATACTCTCGGGAAGACCGGCATAGTGCTCTGTTTCGCTCGCAATCGCCGCCGGTGCGTCGACGGTTTCGCGCGCATCACGCGCGAACGCCGCGAGCCGCTCCGCGACCGGTTTAAAACTGCCGTTGCTGCGAACGATTCCAAACCTCAGCTCGTGCGGCGCGCGGTCGAAAGGGGGCAGCGACGCGAGCGACGGATCGTAGTCGGCCCAGCACCACCAAAACGCGCCGAGCGCACCGCGCGCCTGAAGGCGTAGGAGCACGGCGCTCGCGTAATCTGCCATTTCCTCTTCGTTCAAGCACGCAAAACCGTCGACGCGATCCACGCCCGGCGGACATTGCGGATTACCGAACTCGGTGAAGAGCACGGGCTTACCGCTAAACGATTGCTGCAGCTGGCAGAGAAAGGGAACGACGTTCGAATCGAGGCGGCCTCGCGCGAAAGCGCTATAGACCGAATATCCGTGCATCGTCGCAAAGACCCAGGGACGCGCGATGCTCGACGGGCGCAGCCGGCGGTCGTGATCGAAGTCTTCCCCGTGCATGCCGCCGGTCGCACCCGTACCCGACGCTTCGGTCAGCTCCGTGCTCAAGCGCGTGCTCCACTCGGCGGCATCCGCCGGCGAGGCGGGCTGGCGCAGATTCGAAAATTCGTTTCCAAGGTCCCAAGCAAGGAGCGCGGGATGGTCGCGCACGCGCTCGCCGACGCGCCTCGCGAAGAAAACCTGCGCTGCGACGAGATCGGGCTCCGCATAGAAGTCGCGGACTGCACGGTCCACCACAGCGCCTCCGGAAATCGTGCGAAAACGCCCCTGCGAGGTGTCGCGTTCGAGCGTCCAGCGCGGAAGCCAGTTCACGCCGCTCATGTGCCCGCAGAAGAGCGTCGGCATCGCATGCATTCCGGCATCGGCGACGCGATCCATGACCGCGTCAAACTTTCGCAGCGCGCTCGAATCCATCACGTTGGGCGCGCTCTGGAACGCGTCCCACATCAGAAAGAAGCGCACCACGTCGAGGCCCAACGCCTTCATGCGCGCGATATCCTCGCCGATCTCTCCGATGTCGAAGCGTTGCCACATGTACATCGCGCTGCTACGCGGCCAATAGTTGATGCCGAGAAGAAAGCGTGGCATACGCAAGCCCTTCGACTTCGCCCCTATGGGGCTCCGCTCAGCCCTTCGACTCCGCCGCTTCGCGGCTGCGCTCAGGATGACACCTCAGGCCTAAGCGCGAAGCGCCTCGGCAATGGCGCAAGCAGACAAGTCGCCGATTGTCGGCATAATCATGGGGAGCCGCTCGGATTGGCAAACGATGTCGGCTGCGCGCGACACGCTCGCCGAGCTCGACATACCCTGTGAGACGCGCGTCGTCTCGGCGCATCGCATGCCCGACGAAATGTTCGAATACGCGCAGTCGGCGGCCGGGCGCGGGCTCGTGGCGATCATCGCGGGCGCGGGCGGCGCGGCTCATCTTCCGGGAATGACCGCCGCAAAGACGCTCGTTCCGGTCATCGGCGTTCCCGTTGAAACCTCGCGCGCCGCGAGCCTCGACTCGTTGCTCTCGATCGTTCAAATGCCGCCGGGCGTTCCGGTCGCGACGATGGCGATCGGCGGTGCGGTCAACGCCGCACTCTTTGCCGCGCGAATCGTCGCGCTTCGGGATGCGGGCGTCGCCGACCGGCTCGCCGCGTACGTGCGTCGAATGCACGATGCCGCCGCTTCAAGCACGCTCGATTGAAAACCGTCGAAACGATTGGCGTTATCGGCGGAGGTCAACTCGGCCGGATGTTCGCGTTGGACGCTAAACGCATGGGATATAACGTCATCACGCTCGATCCGCAGGAGCACTCGCCGTGCGGACAAGTTGCCGACGAGCAGATCGTGGCCGCGTACGATGACCTAACCGCAGTCGAAGAGCTCGGGCGGCGCAGCGACGTGATCACCTACGAGTTCGAGAACATCGACATCGGTTCGGTGCGTCATCTCGAGACGCTCGCCCATCGCGTCACCCCGTCGAGCAGCGTGCTGCACGTGACCCAAGACAGAATTCTCGAAAAGCGTTTCGCGCGCGATGCCGGAATCGCTACGACGGAGTTCGCTCACGTCCGCGGAGCGGACGAGCTCGCCGCCGCAGCGCAGCGCATCGGCTTCCCCGCGATTCTCAAGACCGTACGCGGCGGATACGACGGAAAAGGGCAGTGGCGCGTGGACTCGGTCGACTCCGCCCGCGCGGCGCTCGACGCGGCGAACGGCGCGGAGCTGATTTTCGAAGCATTCGTTCCGCTCGCGTGCGAGCTGAGCGTTATCGCGACGCGCAACGCGCACGATGAGATCGTCGTCTATCCCGTCGCCGAGAACATGCACGACCACGGAATCCTCGCGACGACGGTCGCGCCGGCGCGCGTCGACGAAGCGACGGCGCAGGCGGCTCGGGAGATCGCGGCAACCGTCGGACGCGGTCTGCGCATCGTGGGGACCTATTGCGTGGAGTTCTTTCTCGCGACCGACGGACGACTGCTGCTCAACGAGATCGCGCCGCGTCCGCACAACAGCGGCCACTACACGATCGACGTCACGCCCTGCTCGCAGTACGAACAGCACGTTCGTGCGATCTGCGAGCTTCCGCTCTCGCCGCCGCGTCTGCTTGCCAATGCGATCATGATGAACGTGCTCGGTCAAGGAACGGGCGATCGCCTGGACGGAATCGGCGATCTCTTGACCGATCCGTCGATCGTATTGCACGTCTACGGTAAGCGGCACGCGGTCGCGCGCCGGAAGATGGGACATTTCACGATGCTCGTTGACGGTCCGGTCGACGAGCGCGCAATCGCGCGCGCGAAAGCGGCGCACGCAAAGCTGCGGTGGGCGGCGTGATCGGCACCGCGTTGGACCTGGCGCTCTACGCATTCGTCACGTTGATCGCGCTAGTCAACCCGATCTCGGCCGCCGCCGTGTTCGTAACGGTAACCGAAGGGCGTTCGCCCGCGGATCAGGCGCAAATCGCGCGGCGCGCGACGATCATTGCCGGCATCACGCTGATTGCCTTTGCTTTCGCGGGCGAAGCGCTACTCAACGCGCTCGGCGTCGAGATCGGCGCGTTTAAGATCGCCGGCGGTCTGTTGCTCTTGCGGGTCGCGTTCAACATGGTTTTCGCCAATGCTCCGGATCGCGACAAAGCCAGGGAGAACGCACAGACCGCACCGGATCCATCGGTTTTCCCCCTGGCGATTCCCATGATCAGCGGGCCAGGAGCGCTGACTGCCAGCGTAACCCTAATCAACCCGGCGCCCGGCCATCAAGTACTCAACGAGGTGGTTTTCGTCGTCGTAGCCCTGATCGTCATGGGGATTACGTACGTGTTCATGCGCGGCGCGGAGAAGTTGACGAAGTGGATTGGCGAGGCCGGGGTCGACGCGATCAGCCGCATTGTGGGGATCATCGTCGCCGCGATCGCGGTGCAGCTCGTCGTCAACGGCGTTAGCGGCCTCACCAGTCTGAAGCTTTAGGAGGAACATGATCGTACGAGCCGGGCTTCTTTATGACGGAACGCTGGAGCCGCCCAAGGAGCGCGTCGACCTCGTCGTCGACGTCGACGGGCGGGTTGCCGAGATTCGCGCCGCGACCGGCGAGTGTGACGTAGAAGCGGCGTGCGTTACGCCGGGGTTGGTCAACGCCCACGCGCATCTCGAAGGCAGCGGCGAACCCGACATGATGGGCATGATCCAATCCACGACGCCAAATCAGCGAATGCTGCGCGCAGTAGAAAACGCGCGCAAGTCGGTGAAGGCCGGAATAACGACGATTCGCGACGTCGGCTCTTCGAATCGCATCGCTCCCGACATTCGCGACGCGATCGTGGAAGGGCGCATTCCGGGGCCGCGGATGCGGGCGGCGGGCGCGGTGCTGTGCATGACCGGCGGCCACGGCTGGCCGATCGGACGCGCGGTCGATTCGCCGTGGGACGCGCGCAAAGCCGTGCGCGAACAGATGTGGGGCGGCGCCGACTGCATCAAGACGATCGCAACCGGCGGAGTGCTGACGAAGGGCGCAGTACCGGGCAACGCGCAGCTCACCTTCGACGAGCTGGACGCGGCGATCGACGAGGCGCACCGCCACGGCCTGCGCGTCGCCGCACATGCAATCGGAACGCAAGGAATCAAAAACGCGCTACGGGCCGGGATCGATTCGAT
>DATASC010000213.1:0-2354 GCA_036269355.1 Candidatus Cybelea sp.
GCCGAACACGCGCAGACGATCGACCATGTTGTTGATCGTGTTCTTGAGCGAGAGCACCTCGCCCTGCGCTTCGACGGTGATCTTTTGCGAAAGGTCGCCGTTCGCCACAGCAGTCGTGACATCGGCGATGTTGCGGACCTGCGTCGTCAAATTCGAGGCGAGGCCGTTCACGTTGTCCGTGAGATCTTTCCACGTGCCGGCGACGCCCTTCACCGTGGCCTGACCGCCGAGCTTGCCTTCCGAACCGACTTCGCGGGCGACGCGCGTTACCTCGGAAGCGAACGCGTTGAGCTGGTCGACCATCGTGTTGATCGTGCCCTTGAGTTCGAGAATCTCGCCGCGCGCCTCGACCGTGATCTTTTTCGAGAGGTCGCCGTTCGCGACGGCCGTCGTCACGTCGGCGATGTTGCGGACTTGGCTCGTGAGGTTGCCGGCCATCGTGTTCACCGACTCGGTGAGATCCTTCCACGTTCCGGCGACGCCCTTGACGACGGCTTGACCGCCGAGCTTGCCTTCGGAGCCCACTTCGCGCGCGACGCGCCCCACTTCGGAAGCGAAGGCATTAAGCTGATCCACCATCGAGTTGATAAGCCGGCTCGAACGGAGGAACTCGCCCTTGAGCGGGCGGCCCTCGATCTCGAGCGCCATGCTCTGGGAGAGGTCCCCTTGCGCGACCGCACCGAGCACGCGGCCCGCCTCGGCCATCGGCTGAGTGAGGTCGGAGATCAACCGGTTTACCGAGTCAACGAAACCCTGCCACGCGCCGCCGACGGCACCGAGCGAGATCCGCTGCGCGATTCGCCCTTCCCGGCCGACGACGAGGCTCGCTCGCTCTAGCTCTTTGGCGAGGCTCGCATTGAGCTCGATGCAGTCATTGAACGCCTCGGCGATCTCTCCGTCGATTCCCGAAAGGCCGAGAGGGAGTCGTGCGCTGAAATCACCGCGGCGAAAGGCACGAAGCGCGGCAAGAAGCCGGCTCTGGCCAAGTGCGTTCGTCTCGCGCGCACGAGAAATGGTCGGCATAGTGACTCTCCTACAGGATAGCCCTTGGTTTGTTCCCACTCTTTTGGGGTATCTAACCAGCGGAACCATATTCTATAGGAGCTCAAACCGTACGTATGGTGCCCTCGCTTGACGCGTCGGCAACGCGGCTAGACCGCGTCCTCGACGTGCTCGTTCGGGCCGGACGGGCACTGACGCTCTCGCCGGACTTGCGCGACGCCCTCGCACAGGTCGCCGAGGCAGTCATTTCCGATTTCGGCGACTGCTGCGAGATCGAGATCACTTCCCCGGAGAGCCTGCGTATCGTCGCCGGCCAAGCCTTCAACGACGAATCGGGCGACGTCATCGCCGAAACGCTCAGCAACGGTCACGAAACCTTCGGCACGATCACGTGCCGGAGCGCAGCGGTGAACGGCTTCGACGAGGTCGCGCGCAAGGCGCTGAACATCGTCGCCACCGAGCTGGGAGTCGTTATCGCCGGCCAAGCACTGACGCGGCGCGAGCATCGCGTCGCAGACCGGCTGCAGCGCGCTTTGCTTCCCGAGCACCTTCCGGAAATACAGGGCGGCAAGTTCTATGCTGCCTACCGGCCCGCAAGCGACGAAGCCGAGGTCGGGGGCGACTGGTTCGATGCCTTCCATCTTCCCGACCGGCGTGTTGCCGTGTCCGTCGGCGACGTCGCGGGCCACGGTCTCGAAGCCGCCGTCGTCATGGGTGAGGTGCGCCAAGCGATTCGTACGGCGGCAGTCGACGCGCAGAGTCCGGCAGCGGTGCTCGATTACGTCAATCGCATCATCGGCTTTCGCGAACCCGTCGAAATCGTTACCGCGATCTTCGGCATCTACGATCCGGTCGCGAGCACGCTAAGCTACGCGACGGCGGGGCATCCGCCGCCGCTGTTCGCGCTTGCAAACGGTTTGGTGCGTCGCATGCCCTCCGGGAGTCTCCCGTTGGGCTGCGTGGAGTCGCTCGGAAGCAGGGACTGGACCGTCACGCTTCCGGCGGGAGCGCAAGCGATTTTCTACACCGACGGACTGGTCGAAAACGAGCGCGACTTGATCGCCGGCGAGAAGCGGCTTATCGACGCGGTGAAAGCGCTGGCGCTCGAACGCCAGGCTTCCGCAGCAATTTTTGCCGACCCCGCGTTGGCGGTCGAAGAGAAAATCTTCGCCGGGGCTCCCAATCGCGACGATGCCGCGGTGCTCGTTCTCACGCGCGAAGCGCCCGTCTCGCGGTACGTCTTCTCCGCCGTCGACACCGTCTCACCAATCGCGCGCGCGATCGTCGCCGACGAGCTCGACGAACTCGAGATCGAGAGCGAGCGACGCTTCGGCGTGCTCGTCGCCATCGGC
>DATASC010000214.1:0-5058 GCA_036269355.1 Candidatus Cybelea sp.
CTTCGAGGAGCGCGGCTGCAAAATCGTCGGCATCTCCGACGTCACCGGCGCCTACTACAACTCCGACGGCATCTACGTCAACGGCGCAATGGAACACGCCGCGAAGTTCGGAACGCTCGAAGGCTTCAAGGGCGGCGAGAAGATCACCAACGCGGATCTGCTCGCCAGTGAATGCGACGTGCTCGTTCCCGCGGCGCTCGAAAAAGTCTTCACGGCTGAGACCGCGTCTAAGGTCAAGGCGAAGTTGATCGTCGAGGGCTCGAACGGTCCGACGACGCCCGAGGCCGATCGCATCTTCCGCGAGCGCGGAATCGTCGTGATTCCCGATATCATGGCGAACGCCGGCGGCGTGACCGTCTCGTATTTCGAGTGGGCGCAAGACCGGATGGGGTTCTTTTGGAAGGAGGCCGAGGTCAACGAGAAGCTCGAGGACTTCCTGCTCGCGAACCTGCATCAAATCCGCACGATCGCGAACTCGCGCCACGCTACCTTACGCACCGCAGCGTATACGCTGGCGATCGATCGCGTGGTGAAGGCCTCGAAGCTGCGCGGAGTCTACGCCTAGCTAGCGCTTCTGAACGCCGACGAGGCGCGCGATCCGCGCCGTGGCGTCGGCAAAGGCGCGGAGCCCGTGATTATCCGCCGCTGCGAGCACGGCCGGCGGAGGTTCGGCGAGCCGCGCTCGGCGCGCTTCGCGTAGCGCCGCGGCGAGTTCGCGCATCTCCGTCCCAAGCGAGTCCGTAAAGATTTCGAGACCAGCCGGCGCCGGGCTTTGCCGCGTTTCGAGCGCCGTTTCGAGCGCTAAACTGGCGAGGCCGAAACGCTGCGTCGCAGCGAGAATACGTAGTGCGCGGCCGGTCCCGATCGAATGCGCGCGTTGCGGTTCGCCCCGACTGCGGTCGATCGACGCTTCGACCGTCGTTCGAATGCGCCAGACGTCGTTGCGCCGTTCGTCGATGATAGCGCGTGCGTCACTTGACGGATCGGCATAGGCGCGAAGAATTGCGTCGGCGAGCCCGCGTTGTGCATCCAAGAGATCGGCGAGCAGTGCGCGCGTCCGCTTGTACTCCCACGATGGAAAAACGAGGTAGCCGACCATCGCGAGCGCTCCGCCCGCGAGCGTGTCCAAGAGGCGCGCATCGACGGTCGTCGTCCCGGGAAGCCCGCGCATTCCTAGCACGAGCACGACGAACGAAGTGATTGCGACGGTGAAGAGCGCGTAATTCGGATTGAACGTGACGTACGCTGCGGCGGCGGCGGCGATGATGCCGCCGAGCTCGATTGCGGGATGGCCGCGCGCGACTATCATCACCAGGCTCGCGATCACCGCTCCCACCAGCGTGCCGCCGATCCGCGCGAAGCCGCGTAGAAAGGTCGTCTGAAAATCGGGCTTGAGAACTATTGCGGCCGTGAGCGGAATCCAATAACCGCGGTCTGCCGCGAAGTATCGTCCTGCCACCATCGCGGCCGCAAGCACGATTGCGAAGCGAAACGAATCGCGGCTGAGCCAGTCGATACGATCGCGAACGTACGGCGCTGGCCGCACCTTCGAGACGAGCGAGAAACGCGGAAGACGTCCGGTTGCGAGCATAGTCGCCGCTTCGGCGGCGTCGCGTGCGTGCGCGGCCAAATCGGCGAGTCCCGCCGGCGCCAGCACATCGTCGAACTCCGATTGGTCGAGGGCGACGGTGTCGTCCTTGGCGCCCGTCAACACGTCCGCCGTAGCGTCCAAGTGTGCCGCAATCGCATTGGCCGCCTTAGCGGAATAAGACCTAGCGTGATCCGGGAGCGCCGCCAAGGCGCCGAGGCGGCGCCGGATGACCTCGGAGTCTTCGAGGAGCCGGTTGAATCGCGCGAGCTCGGCTGAGCGTGCAAAGGGCTGCGGGTCGGCGAGCACTTGGCGAGCCGTGGCGAACGGCGTAATCGGCGGAATGACGGGAGACCGATCCGCGATTTGCCGCGCGTAGGCCGCGAGATCGCGATAGACGGCCGCGAGCGCACCACGCTCGGCCGCGCCGCGCTCCGCGGGCCATGCCAGCAAGAGCAGCGCTGCCTGAATGAGACCTCCGGCAAAGACCAACGCGGAGTCAAGGGAGGCGGCAACCGGCGCGAGCGGCTGACTCGAAAAGAGAACGAACGCGATGACCGAGTTGAGCGCGACGGTCGCCGCGGCAGGACCGATCTGACCGACCGTTGCGCACGCGTAACCGGCGATAGCGGTTGCGAGGACGATGCCGGTCGTGGAATGGCCCGCTACGGAGCCGACGAAACTCGTCGCCGCCATGCCGAGCGCGGCCGCCAGAATCGCGGCAAGACGCGTGCGATAAATGCCCTGTAACGAGGTAAAACCGGTTATGAATGCGCCGATCGCCGCGGGTACGCCGAGCGCCGGCCGGCCCGCAGCCGCCGCGACCAGCAGCGGAATTGCAACGCCGGCCGTGCACCGAAGCGCGTATCCCGGTTCGAGCGCGGAGCGGTCGAACGTGACCGCCGTTCGCGCAAGATCGCGCAGCCAGTTCAACAACGACGTCAGAGATTAGAAAGCGACGACGTGAAGGCCGAGGTCAGAGAACGGCTCGAGCGTCACGGCGACGAGATCGTCGAAGAAGAGATCGAGGACGAGCCGCCGCCGGATTAGCGCGAAGGTTGATACGGGTAGTCGTTCGGCGGCGCGTACGGATCCGGATAGCATTGATGCTTGATCGGATCCGATCCGCAACGCTTTCCTTCATATGCGGCCTTTAGATCGATCTGCGGGATGTGCGTTCCGTACGCCTTGTTGATCGCGTCGATGAACGCGTAGGCGACCAGCGCGTAACCCGTGTTCGACGGATGGATGCCGTCGAAGCTGCTGACGCCCCATAGAAATCCGAGTGTGCAGCAGTAGCCCGGTCGGATAGAAGAAGCTAAGGCGAAGTACGGATCCGTCGGATTTCCGCTCGCGATGCCGTGGAAGATCGCGTGGACGTCGACGAGCGGCACGTGCGAGGCCGAGGCAGCGTCGTCGATGCCTTGGTTGATCGCATTGTTGAGCGCCTGCAGCTTGCCCGCGAACTCCGGGGTAATGTAGCGCATGCCGAGGCCGCTTCCCGGAACCACTTTGCAGTGCGGCCCCGGAACGGCGCAATCCAGATTCGGAAGGGTCGGGTGAGCCTGGAGCCAGAGAATCACCTCCACCGCGCCAGGCAGCATGATGTAACCGCAGGGCGAATCGACCGAGGCAGGCGTGCAGCCGCCGGGGGTCGCGAGATGGTACGCCTTGGCTATTTCTACGAGGTCTTGGTACGGCACGGCGCCGACGCCGTTCATCACGCAGTTTGCATACGTTCTGATACGGCACGCCGGCGAGTTCTTCGGAACGAACGAGACGCGCTCGAAGAGACCGGTTTCGAGTATGTCGGGCAGGTTCGCCACGACGACCTTGGCGCCGGCGTGCTGCAGCGTGGCGATCGTGGCGCGCAGATCGGTCTCGACCTGCGCCGCGGTCCGGTCACCGCCGACGAACCGTCCGCCGCTTCCCATATATTTGAGCCAATCGTTCGCGCCAAGCCAGACGGTCGCGAGCGTCGGGTGCACGGCGGCTGCGGCGTTGACTTCCGTGAGGTGTCCGCCGAGTTTGGTCGAGTTCAGCAGCACCGGCCAGAACGTGCCGCTCTCTTCCGACACCACCTGGCTCAGCAGCCCCGGAATGCCGGGAAGTTCTTTGCACGT
The DNA here is from genome assembly GCA_036269355.1 of Candidatus Cybelea sp. Taxonomy (GTDB): domain Bacteria; phylum Vulcanimicrobiota; class Vulcanimicrobiia; order Vulcanimicrobiales; family Vulcanimicrobiaceae; genus Cybelea. The sequence goes on from DATASC010000214.1 coordinate 3,712, forward strand.
CGAGGACTGCGGCGCGTGGAGCACGTTGGCTTCGTGCAGCGTGAGACCGGGAACGCCGAAGTCGAGGATCGTCGTCGAGTCGGGGTTCATGCGCGTACGCGGCGCGCTGCGCAGCCGGAAGCCGTCCAAATTGAAGTCGTGATTCTCGGTGCACGGGTCGCCCGTCTTGAGCTGCGTGAATGGAAAGAAGGGTCCGGAAGGCACGATTTGATTGTCGAGTCCCGGTCCTTTTATCAGCGGAAGCGGGCTCTTGGACGGATCGTACATTTTCTGGATGGTGCCCGGGACGTCGCCCGACGCTTGCTCGACGAGATCGGCCCAGAATCCATTCTCCTGATTCGGCGGGATCACGCCGTTATAGGCGTGGTTCGGAACGCCGGTTTCCCCGAGGAAACCATTCGATTGATAGCCGGCGGTAAGGCTGTCGCCGACGCCGACGATGCGGCTGAGGATCGATTCACCCTGAGGAGCGCCGCGGTGCGACGGTAACAACGACGTGGTGCTGCCGGCGCCGCCGCCTCCGCCGCATGCGGCGACCGCGATTAGCGCGACCAACGCCAAAGATTTTTTGAGTTGCGGACGTTCCATGTTCAGCCCCTTGAAAACTATAACGGAAAAACGTTCGGCGAACCGACGCCGAACTGAAGTTGCAGTTGCGTCGCCTTGAGGCCGCCAATTGCTAGGCCGCACGCATTGGTGATCGCCTGCTGCACGGTAAGACACTTGATACCGGTTACGCCGATCGGTCCGAGGTTCGTGGGATTGCCGCTGTTGAGCACCACCTGCACGAACGCGTATTTCGTCAGCCGCTGCGAAACGCCGAGAAAGTATGCGATCAGATGTTCCGGATAGGGATCGGTCGGGAGATAATCGCGCGCGCTCTGCGGCTCGAAGAAGGCCGTCGTTCCGCGGATAGGCGTGTACTCGAGGTAAATAACCTGCGGAAGCTGCATCGAGTTTCCGACGTTCGCCCCGGCGGTGTGAACGAGCCACTGCGGCGCCACGGTGAAGGTGCCGAACATCTTCGGCGTCTTGAGGAACGGAAGCGTAATCGCGACGGCGTAATACTGCGCCGTCCGCACCGGGATGTTCTCAACCGGACCGTCGGGCAGGTTATAGGTAAAAGGAACGACGTCGTTGTTGTTTGGCGAGAATCCGATCTGACCGCCGCGTGCGACGTACGTCGGCGAGATGACGATCGGAATTTCGCCCGGCCCCGGAAGCTTGTTGGACTTTATCGTAATGAGCTTCTGGAGCATGAAGACGCCGAACGTGTCCTTCGTGCGCACGTTGATGTTGCGTCCGGCACCGGGTCCGCATGCGTTCCCGTCAGTCAGATCGGCGCAG
>DATASC010000215.1:0-14444 GCA_036269355.1 Candidatus Cybelea sp.
GAAGGCCGAGCTCGGCTGGTCGCCCGCGACGCCGCTCGCCGACGGCGTTCGCGCAACGTACGACTACTTCGAGCGGCTGCCCGCGGGCTTCTAAGAACCCGCGATGGAGCGCTTCGCGGCGACGGCGCGACGCATCGCGTCGCAATCCGCCAAGCTTGAAAAGATCGCGACGCTCGCCGCGTATCTGCAGATGCTCGATGACGCGGATCTCGTCGCGGCGACGCGGTTCTTCACCGGCACGCCGTTTGCGGCTCGCGACCACCGCACGCTATCGGTCGGTGGTCGGACCATCGTCGAAGTGGCGCGCCGCGTCTGGGGATTCGACGATGAGGCGCTCGGAGCGAGCTATCGCAGCACCGGCGATCTCGGCGCCGCGCTCGGACCGCTCGCGCGTCCGCCGCGCGATGCGATGCTCTTCGCCGATAGTCTGACGCCGGCGTCCCTCGACGTGCTATTCGGCGAAATCGCGTCGGCCGCGGGAAAGCGCGCGAACAAGCTGCGTGAAGCGGTGCTCGAACGAATATTGCGCGCGTGCAACGATCCGCTCGTCGCCACGTACGTGGTGAAGATCGTTACAGGTGACCTCCGGGTCGGTCTGCGCGAGGGTCTCGTGCTCGACGCGGTCGCCAAGGCGTTCGACGCCGAGCCGGCGGCCGTACGCCGGGGGGTGATGGCGACCGGCGACGTGGGCGCGGTGGCGCTCGCCGCCAAGCACGGCTCGCTGCACGAGCTTCGGATCGCTTACGGCACGCCGATCGGATTCATGCTCGCGACGCCGGTCGCGTACGGCGACGCCTACAAGGAGCTCGCCGGCACACGCTGGCACTTCGAGGACAAGTACGACGGCATCCGCGCGCAGGCGCACGTGCGCGACGGAAGCGCGCGCCTCTTCTCGCGCCGGCTGAACGACGTGACCGGATCGTATCCGGAGATCCGCGACTCACTCACGTCGCTGTCGATCGATGCGATTCTCGACGGCGAGATCGTTGCGATGCGGGCTGGCCGAGTGCTTCCGTTCCGTCTCCTGCAGGCGCGTCTTCAGCGCAAGGTTCTCGACGAATCGCTCCTGCATGACGTTCCTATCGCGTACGTAGTCTTCGACGTGCTCGCGCTCGGCGACGAACTTTTGCTCGACGAAACGCTCGCAATTCGTCGCGAGCGGCTCGCCGATCTCTTCAAGCCCACCGAACGACTTCTGCTCGCGCCGTTTGTAACGGAGGACGAATCCGCCGCGGCCGACGTCAACGCGCGGTTCGAGGCGGCGCGCGAGCGCGGCAACGAAGGCCTCATGCTTAAACGCGCCGACGCACCGTACGCGACGGGCCGGCGTGGTAAGTGGTGGCTCAAACTCAAGCGCGAGCTCTCGACGCTCGACGTCGTAGTCGTGGCCGTTGAGTGGGGGCACGGGAAACGCGCGAAGGTGCTCTCGGACTACACGTTCGCGGTGCGTGGAGACGACGGCAACTTGGCGACCATCGGGAAGGCCTACTCCGGTTTAACCGACGTTGAAATAGCGCAGCTCACGCCGTGGTTCTTGGAGCACCGATTGCCGGCGAGCGAGCAGCGCGTGAAGGCGCGTGCCTGGGAGATTCCGGTCGAGCCGAAGATCGTGCTGGAGGTCGCCTTTGACGTCATTCAAGAGAGCGACTTGCACGAGAGTGGGTTTTCCCTGCGCTTTCCGCGCATCGTGCGCGTACGCGATGACAAGCCGCCCGAAGAGATCGATACGATCGAGCGGGTTCGCGAGATCTATCGCGAGATGCTGGCGCGCGAAACGGGTTGAGCGCCACCGCCACGCATTACTTCCAGCTTATGACGATGAGGCCGTTACCACGGGCGTTCTTCCATCCGGTCCACATTCGCGACTTGATCGCGCTCGGCTCGACGTACGACGATCCCCCGCCGCCGCCGGCAGCGCTCAACCCCTCCGATGGCCAGCCTCCGGCGCCACCGCCGCCGCCTCCGCCATAGTATCCGCCGCCCCCGCCACCACCGCCGCCGTCGCAGCCGCTGTAACCGGAAGCTGAGCCTCCCGCGCCGCCACGATGCAAGGAGCCGGCTTTTCCGGGATTGCCGTTGTCGCTCGGATAGATGCCGCTGCCGCCGTCGCCACCGGGGCCTCCAGCGGTTTGCGAGCCGCCGGAACCACCGCCGCCCGAGGCGTTACCACCGTTGCCCCCGCTCGTGCCGCCGCCCTTACCGCCGGGACCGGGCGAGAAGCCGCTGCCGCTGTCCGAACCGATGCCTCCCGAGCCGCCTCCGCCTGCAGCAACGAGAATGCGAGCGTCGAGTCTTCCTCCTCCAACCCGCAAGTCCGACGAGCCTCCGCCACCGCGTCCATCGCTTCTCGGGCAATACGATGAGTTCGGGGCCACGCCGCCGCCGCCGTTTGCGCCGCCGTTGAAACCGCCCATCGATCCGGAACCTGTTCCTCCGACGAAGACGAGTATTTTTTCACCCGAAGATACCGGCAAGATCGCATAGACGCGACCGCCGTTACCACCGTCGGAACCGTGGACGTAAAGCCGTTTTGAAGTGGCACCGCCCCCGCCGCGCGCCACTACCGTGATCGTCGTCACGCCTGGCGGCACCTCGAACTTCTGCTCTTTGCCGGTGTAATAAAACGACTTGGCTCCCGACTTTGAGGTTGTCGGGGCACCGACTTGCGGCATGCCGTTCTGCGTCTGTTGAGGTGTGCTGCAGCCGGCGAGCGTTGAAGCGGCAATAAAAAGCCCCAACCAATAAGGGCGGAACCGTGCGAAGCTCATGCTGCTCCTCCTCCTCGCGGACGGGATCAAGGTTCTCTTTTACCGATTCGGCCTCATCCTGAAACGTGGTTTGCCCGCTAGGACTCGTATGCGTCGGGCGTGTGAACGTGCTCGGGGCGGACCCCCATGCCGATGATTCTTGCGGGCAGCCGGCGCAGCCGTGAGAACTCGTTGAGCAACCGCAGCGGCAGCGGCGGCGCGCTGACTTGAGCGCCGCGCAGTAGCGGATCGATGGCCTTGTCCTGAATGAAGACTTGAAACGCTTGCGTGACCCTCGTGGGAAACATGCGGCGGTCTTGGACGCGTTGCAGATCGGAGTCGCTGAGAGCTTCTCCGTCGTGCAGCGGTTTTGCGAGAATGTTCGCGGTTGCAACCGCATCCTGGATCGCGAGATTGATGCCGATGCCCCCGATCGGTGACATCGCGTGGGCGGCGTCGCCGATGCAGAGCAAACCGGGCCTATGCCAGCGTTCGATTCGGTCAACGCGCACTTCCAGCATCGAAACCTTCGACCAGTCGTCGAGTAGTGCGACGCGGTCGGCAAGCACCGGAATCATTTCGACCAGCGCGCGTTGCAAGGCGCCGATTCCGGCCGCCTTGAGTTCGTCGAAGCCGCCTTTACGGATGATGTACGCGCACTGCCAGTAGTCGTCGCGGTCGAGCATGACGAGCAGGCGGCCGGTGGTTACCGTTCCCAACTGCCGGACCGGATCGCCGGCGTGTTTGGGGATGCGCATCCAGAGCACATCCATCGGCGCGCCGAGGTTTTCGACCGTGAATCCCGCGAGCGTTCGGATCGTGGAGTGTCGCCCGTCGGCTCCGACGACGAGGTTCGCCGCGATTTCGATTTCGCCGTTTGGCGTCGTCGCGCGTACGCCGGTAACGCGTCCGTCGCTCTCCATCAAGCCGGTCCCATCGGCTTGCATCATCAAATGAAACGTCGGATAACGCCGCCCGTGTGCGGCGAGGAAGTTCAAGAAATCCCACTGCGGCATCAGTGCTACGAACTTGCAATGGGTCGGAAGATGGCTCAGATCGGCCAACTGCACCGTCTCGCCCGCAATGCTTGCGCTGACGTTATGAATCTCGTTATGCGGCATCGCGAGAAAATCGTCGAGCCAACCGAGCTCGTAAAGGAGCTGGAGCGTCGACGGATGCACCGTATCGCCCCGGAAATCTCGGAAGAAGTCCTGATGTTTCTCCAACACGGTGACGTCGACGCCGGCGCGCGCCAGAAGGACGCCGAGCATCACGCCGCAGGGTCCGCCACCGACGATGCATACGCCCGTTGAGAGCTGCCGTTGATTCATGCTGCCACCACGTTTAAAAGTTTATCGGCGACGTAGATCGCCTTGCGAATGTCCTTGCCGTCGAGATGGGCGCGTACGTTCGAGTCGGCCATCGCGAGTTCCATCGCAGCTTCTTCGCCGATACCTGCGGGAGCCGCGATCCGTGCGCGAACCTTTCCGTTGATTTGAACAACCAGCGTAATCTCCTCGACGGCGAGCGCGCGTTCGTCCGGCTCGACGTAGCGCTCCAGGTGAACCGAGCTCTTGTGACCGTAGCGCTCCCAAAGCTCCTCCGCGATATGCGGGGCGAACGGCGCGATCAAAATCGGCAGCACGCTAACAGCGTAGAGCAGCGACGGCGACGGAGCGTCCGACGACGCGGCGGTCATCAGGTTAACCAGCTCGTCGAGCTTCGCGATCGTCGTATTGTAATGAAATCGCCGCGAGAGCGTCTCGTCTGTCGCCGATTTCGCAACGACGTGCACCGCTCGCAACAACGCTCGCTCTGCGGGATCAGCTGCGTTGGGCAACGCCCGTCGGTCGCTTCCCACGACACCGGATAAGGGTTCGCAGGCGCGCCAGATGCGATTGAGCAACCGCACGCGGCCGCTGATGCCGTCATCGGTCCAGTTGCTCGTCTCCTCGGGCGGCGTCACGTAGAGCAGGAAGAGACGCATCGCATCGACGCCGTTGCGCTCGGCGGTCTCGTCGATGCCGACGACGTTGCCGCGCGATTTCGACATCTTCTCGCCATCGCGCAACAGCAGGCCCTGATGGAAGAGCCGCTGGAACGGCTCGTCCGGTCCGCTCACCCAGCCCTCGTCATGAAAGAACTTATAGAAGAAGCGCGAGTAGAGGAGATGCAGCACCGCGTGCTCGGCGCCCCCGATGTATTGGTCGACGTTCATCCAATGCGCGGCACGCCGCGGATCCCACGGCGCGGAATCGTTGTGCGGGTCGAGATAACGCAAATAGTACCACGACGATTCGAAGAACGTGTCCATGGTGTCGCTCTCACGGCGCGCGGGACCGCTGCATTTCGGACAGGTTGTCTCGATAAACTCCGCGATGGTGGCGAGCGTCGACGTTTGACCCGCGACGAACTCGCGCGGAGGCAGCATGACGGGCAGCTGATCCTCGGGAACGGCCACCTCGCCGCACGCAACGCAGTGAACGATCGGAATCGGCGTGCCCCAGTAGCGCTGGCGGGAGATCAACCAGTCGCGCAGCTTGTAACTCACGCTCTTTGCGCCCACGCCGAGCGCGATGAGCCGCTCGGCAATCGCGTCGCGCGCCCGTGCGCTCGACATCTCGCTGTACTCCTCACTTGCGAGCAGCCGGCCGTCCTCGACGTACGGCGCGGCGAGCGGCACGACGACCGCCTCGTCGTGGGGAACGATGACCTGCGCGACGCGCAACCCGCGGCGCTTTGCGAAATCGAAGTCGCGCTCGTCGTGGGCGGGAACGCCCATTACCGCGCCGCCGCCGTATTCGGCGAGCACGTAGTTCGTTAGCCAGATCGGCACGCGCTCGTGCGTCAAGGGATGGATTGCGTATGCGCCGGTAAAGATGCCCGTCTTTTCCATCAGACTCGTGCGTTCGAGCTCGGACTTCGATTTCAGACTTGCCGCGAACGCATCGATCGCCGCGGCGTCATCGGCCGAAACGATGCGCTTGATCGAGTCGACGATGCGATGCTCGGGAGCGACGGCGAGAAACGTGACGCCGTAGAGCGTGTCGAGCCGCGTCGTGAAGACCTGTATCGATTCGTCGAGACCGTCGACCGCGAAGGTCACGTTCGCCCCCTCGCTCCGCCCGATCCAGTTTCGCTGCATCGTTCGCGTGCGTTCGGGCCATCCGCCGAGCTTGTCGAGGTCGGCCAAGAGCCGGTCGGCGTACGCCGTGATGCGCAGAAACCACTGCGACAGATTGCGACGCTCGACGAGATGCGCGCAGCGCCAGCAACGGCCGTCGACGACCTGCTCGTTGGCGAGCACCGTTTGATCGTGCGGGCACCAGTTGACCGGCGCCTCGCGCTTGTAGGCGAGTCCGCGGCGGAAGAGCTGGAGAAAGAGCCATTGATTCCAGCGGTAATACTCGGGCTCGCAGCTCGCGATCTCGCGCGTCCAGTCGTAGCCCGTGCCCATCAGTCGAATCTGACGGCGCATGTTGAGGATGTTCTCCGCCGTCCACGCCGCGGGATCGATTCCGCGATCGATCGCGGCGTTCTCGGCCGGCAATCCGAAGGCGTCCCAGCCCATCGGATGGAGGACGTTATAGCCGAGCATCCGCATCGTGCGTGCGACCGCGTCGCCGAGCGTGTAGTTCTTCGCGTGGCCGACGTGCAGATCGCCCGACGGATACGGCAGCATCTCCATCGAGTAGTACTTCGGCTTCCCGCTCTCGTCGGGCGCGCGATAGAGGCGCTCGCTCTCCCAGCGTCGCTGCCATTTCTGCTCGATCGCGGCGAACTCGTACATGAGCAGCATCGTACACGGTCCGCGTGTCTCGCGGCTACCCTTTCGCCTGCCCCTTAACGCGTGATAGAAGAGCATGGCCCTCAGATATGCGGTTATCGCGGGCGCGGTGGCGCTCGCCGCCCTCCTTTTCTGGCATCCCGCGCGCCGGCCGATCGTCGAGCAGGCCGCCGCAACCTCATCGCCATTGGAATCCACCGTCGACCCTTCCGCGACCCACTCGCACCGGCACGCTTGGCGCGACGCGGGCTCAGACGATGTGGTGGTCTACGTTGCCGGCGCCGTCAAGCGTCCGGGTCTCTACCATCTCCGCTCCGGCGACCGCAACGACCGAGCCGTCTCGCTCGCGGGCGGCCTCGGCCTCGGCGCCGACGCTGGGGCGGTTAATCTCGCGCAGCGCGCGAGCGACGGAGACGAGATCTACGTTCCGGCCGTGGGCGAAGCGACGCGCTACCATTCGAGCTCGACCACGCGACGGAGTCGCAGGCATTCCGCGCACGCGCCGCCGACCGGCAGTATCGACGTCAATCGGTCTGACGCGACGACGCTCGCTGCGGTACCCGGAATCGGCCGGTCAATTGCACAGCGAATCGTCGAGCTGCGCGCACGCGAAGGAAGCTTTGCCTCCTTGGACGAGCTACTCGATGTCGCCGGGATGACGCAGACGCGGCTGGAGCGAGCTCGTCCGTACCTTCGCCAACCGTAGCCGGGCGACAGGGGAGCAAAGCGCCCAACGCGCATTGGGCTAAGCCTGTGCAATCAAAGGCGCTTCCGGCGAAGGAGACGCTGCCGAGCCTCATTCGACGGCAGCTCGCTGAGCCGCGGGACGAAGTATTTCTGGAACGCGTACACGGAACGTGGACGCCTGCGTCGAGCGGCCGGGTTTTAGAGCGGGTCGAGAACGTCGCCTGTGCGATTCGCGACGCTGGGTTGAGCGCCGGCGATCGCGTCGCCCTCGTCGCCCATAACTGCGTCGATTGGATCGTCGCCGATTTCGCGACGCTCTTTGCCGGCTGCGTCGTCGTTCCAATCTATCCGACGCAAGCGCTAGATCACACCGCATATATCCTCGAACACTCCGGCGCGCGATTGCTCTTCGCCGACACGCCCGCGACCGCGGCGCGCCTGCAAGAGTCGGGCGCCGCGCTGCCGCGCATCGTCATCTTCGGCTCGAGCGGTCAAGACGGATTGGCTGCGTTTGAGGCGCGCGGCGCCGGCGTGCGTGCGGCGCATCCGGAACTTCCGGGCGCCTACGAGGCGACGCTCGTGCCTGACGACCTCGCCGTTCTCATCTACACGTCGGGGACGACCGGATCGCCGAAGGGCGTGATGCTCTCGCACGACAACCTCGCCTTCAACGCGCAAGTCTCCCTTGCGTGCGGCTTCGAGGGAATCGAGCCCGGCCGCGACGTTCTGTCGGTGCTGCCATACTCGCACATCTACGAACACACGATCATCTACATCTATCTCGTCGCGCGCGTGCGGTATTTCATTTGTCACGATCCGAGCGAGCTGCTCCAAGATCTGCGCGACGTGTGTCCGACCGAGATGACTTCGGTCCCTCGCATCTTCGATCGCGTTATGAGCGGCGTGCGCGGTCAGGCCCAGGCGGCCGGCGGCCTAAAGGCACGATTGGTTCCGTGGGCGCTGGGCATCGCGCGCGAGTACGCGACGGCGAAGACCTTCGGACGCAACGTTCCGGCGTGGCTACACGCGCGCTACCGCATCGCCGACGCGCTCGTGTTGTCGAAGATCCGGCACGCACTCGGACTCGATCGCGTGCGGTTCCTCACCAGCGGAAGCGCGCCGTTGCATATCGATACGGCCATGACTTTCCTCGGTCTCAAGATCCCGATCATGCAAGGATACGGTCTCACCGAAACGTCGCCGGTCGTTTCGGTGAGCCGCCTCTCCGAGAACGAATACGGCGCGGTCGGGCGTCCGATCTCCGGCGTCGAGGTGCGCATCGCCGACGACGGCGAGGTGTTGGTTCGCGGTCGCAACGTGATGCAAGGGTACTACCGCGATCCGCAAGCGACTGCAGCGGCAATCGCCGACGGCTGGCTGCACACCGGTGACGTCGGCGAGATCGACGCGAAGGGCTTCCTGCGCATCACCGATCGCAAGAACGAGATCTTTAAGACCAGCACCGGAAAGTGGGTGTCACCGGCGCGCATCGAAGCGAACGTTAAGCGCTCGATGTTCGTAACGAACGCGATGGTGATGGGAAGCGGCCGTCCCTTTCCGATCGCGTTGATCTCACCGAACTGGCCGCTCGTGCGGCTCGAGCTGCCGGCGCTTCCCAAAGAGATGCCGCCCGATCGGCTTGCCGCGCGCGAAGACGTTCACGCTTTTCTTGCTCGCGAGGTTCACCGCCAGACGCATGGGCTCGCGAGCTACGAGCAGATCAGGCGTATCATCGTCGTGCCGGTGGATTTCACGGTCGACGGCGGGGAGCTCTCGCCATCGATGAAGGTAAAGCGCCGCGTGGTGGAAGCGCGGTATGCCGATCGAATTGCGGAAGCGTACGGAGGCGAAGCAGCGGTGCACGCGGCCATTTAGGCGTCATCGTGCGTCGCATCGACGAGTTCGTCCGCGGGCCGGTCAAGAGTAAGACACTCTTTCCGGCACTGATCCTTCATCTCATCAGCCGGCATCCCGATCACGGCTACGGCTTGATGCAGCGCATCGAGGACGTGTGCGGCGATCTCGTCGCGGTCAACACGAACAAGATTTATCCGCTCCTGCGACGCCTCGAGGAACGCGGCTTCCTCACCGCCACTTGGGAACACCCGAGCAAGCGTTCGCGCCGGGTCTACGAAATCACGGAGCAAGGGCGCGAGCGCCTCGAACGCATCAAGGGATTGATGCTTCCGTATCTCGACTCTATCGCCGCCGCGATCGAGCGACTCAAGTCGGAGATCTACGGACCGATTTGACGAAACTTTGATGCCCTTCGCTTGCGGCGAGCAGGACAGGGAGGACCGTGCCGCAGTAATCGCGTTCGCTCGGAGGTTTATTCATTGCCGTTAAAAGCGTCGCGCCTTCTTCTGGCCGCCGTGCTTGCGCTGGGAGTTCCCAGCCAAGCTCTTGCGAAGCCTCCGGCCATTCCGGCGCTCACGCCCGACGCCGTTACACGTCACGCGATCGTTCTCGGCGGCCGCACGCTGGTGTACACGGCCCGCGCGGGTACGATTACGCTGCGCAACGGTCAGGACGAGCCGACGGCGAGGGTTTTCTATACCGCCTATACGCTCGACGGCGCCGATCCCTCAAAGCGCCCGGTCACGTTCCTTTATAACGGCGGTCCCGGAAGTTCGACGATGTGGCTGCGCATGGGTTCGGTCGGGCCGGTGCGCGTGGCTACGAAGGACGGCGACATCACCGGTCCGCCGCCGTACCGGATCGTCTCGAACCAGTACTCACTGCTCGATCGCACCGATCTCGTCTTCATCGACATGCCGGGCAGCGGTTACGGACGAATCATCGGTTCGGGCACGCGCAAAGATTTTTGGGGCGTCGACGAAGACGTCGCCGCCTTCGCGCAGTTCATCCAGCGCTACATCACCAACTTTAACCGTTGGAACTCTCCGCGCTTTCTCTTCGGCGAATCGTACGGCACGATGCGCTCGTCGGTGCTCGCGAACTATCTCCAGAACGAGGGCATCTCGCTCAACGGGGTCGTGCTGCTCTCGTCGTTTCTCAATTCGAACATCGACTACAACGACGGCTCCCCGGTCGGCGGCGGCGACTGGGCCTATCTCCTCTATCTTCCGACGGAGGCCGCGGTCGCGTGGTACCACGGAGCGCTCCGCGGCGGGCCGCCGCTCTCGTCGCTCTTGCCCGAGGTCGAGAATTTCGCGCTGAACGAATACCTCGACGCGCTCGGCCAAGGCGCGCAGCTCGCGCCGGATCGCTACAACGACGTCGTGGCGAAGCTGCACCGGTATACGGGCCTCTCCGAGCAGTACATCCGCAACTCGAACCTGCGAATACCGTACGACCGGTTTGAAAACGAGTTGCTGCGCGAGCGCGGAATTACGGTCGGACGCATCGACGCGCGCTTTCAAACGTACGTGCTGGATCGTCCGGAAGTCGCGCCCGATTGGGATGCGACCGACGCGGCGATCGATTCGGCCTTCGTTTCCACCTCGAACTACTATCTGCGGCAGGTACTCAAGTACAACACGCCGCTGCTCTACCGCGGCGAGATTTACGACCTGATCTACGCCGATGGCGAGAGCTGGGATTTCAAGCACGGTGCGAACTCGCAAATTCTGAACGTCACGCCCGACTTGGCGCAGGCGATGACCTATAATCCGCGGCTGAAAATCTTCTCGGCCGGCGGATACTTCGATTTCGCGACGCCGTTCTTCGCGACGGTCTACGCGCTCGACCATCTCTATCTGGCGCCGGCAATACAGCGCAACATCACGTGGGGGCTCTATCAATCCGGACACATGGTCTATCTTCATCCGGCGGCGCTGGCGCAGTTCCACGCCGACCTGGAGCGCTGGTACGCACGGGTGCTCTCCAATGCGTAATCTGATTTGCGCCGTCGCCGCGGCCTTGTTGATCGCCGCGGGGCCGCCGCCCGCTGCCGCTCCGAAAGAGACGCCGGGTCCGATCGCCCACGACGCGGTCACCCAGCACACGATCACGCTCGGCGGAAAGGTCTATCCGTACACGGCACGCGCCGGCACGATCGAGCTCGAGGACGCGAAGGGTGAGACGAACTGCCGCATGTTCTACACGGCTTTCACCGTGGACGGCGGCGACCCGCGCACGCGTCCGGTGACGTTCCTTTATAACGGCGGTCCCGGAAGCTCGACGGTTTGGCTGCGAATGGGTTCCTTCGGACCGATGCGCGTGCTCGTCGGCGATGGCACGCCGACCGCAAACGCTCCGTTCAACTTGGTCGAGAACCAATACTCGCTCCTCGACCGCACCGATCTCGTATTCATCGATGCGCCCGATACCGGCTTCAGCCGGATCGTCGGCTCCGGAAAGCCAAGCGATTTCTTCGGCGTCGATCCCGACGTGCGTGCCTTCTCGCAGTTCGTTTCGCGGTATATCTCGACGTTCGGCCGCTGGAACTCGCCGAAGTTCCTGTTTGGTGAATCGTACGGAACGCCGCGCACGGCGATGCTCGTAAACGCGTTGCAGCGGCAGGGCATCGGCATCAACGGCGTAGTGCTGCTCTCGTCGGTTCTCGACTTTTCGCTCGATTGGGACGTCAATTTTACTCCGACGGCGATCGGCGGCGGCGATTGGGCGTTTCCGCTCTATCTTCCGACCGAGGCGGCGTCGTCGTGGTACCATCACGCGCTTCCCGGGCAGCAGACGACGCTCGACGTGCTTCTGCCCCAGGTCGAGAACTTCGCCATGCACGAGTATCTCAACGCGCTAGCGCAAGGCGCGAAGCTCTCGCCGAGCACGTACGACGACGTGGTCGCGAAACTCCACCAATACACGGGTCTCTCCGAGAACTATATTCGGCTATCGAATCTGCGCATTCCATACTGGCGCTACGCTACCGAACTCTTCCGCAACGACGGCGTGATGACGGGCCGGCTCGACGCTCGCTTCACGTCGTACAACCTCGACAGGATCAACGATCGTCCCGATTTCGATCCCGCCGATAGCTCGATGGACGCAGCCTACGTGGCCACCGGAAACTACTTCATGCGGCAGGTTCTCGGCTATCAGACGACGCTGATCTACCGGCCGTTGACCAACGTCTTTTCGCAGTGGGATTGGAAGCACAACGGCAACCTGCCGGCGAACACGGCACAAGATCTCGCTAGCGCGATGGTCTACAACCCAAACCTACGTGTTTTTTCCGGCAACGGCTACTACGATTTCGCAACCCCGTTCTGGGCGACCGTCTACACGCTCAACCATTTGAACCTGTCCCCCGATTTGCAGAAGAATATCACGTACGGCTTCTACGAATCGGGACACATGGTTTATCTGCACACGCCGGCACTCTCCCAGTTCCACGACGATCTGGAACGCTGGTACGGGCAGACGCTCCAAGCCGGCCGCTAGCTTTTACCTCGTCGTTGCCTCCGCGCGGGCCGCGGTCTGCCGGTAGATCGAATCGAGCTTTGCGTACGCCGATCGCATGTCGGGCGTCGGCGCGGCGTCTGCGCTCTCGACCGCACTTTCGAGGTAGTCGAGGGCCGTCTGCAGGTAGAGGAAGCTCGTGAAGTCGTGCGAGTACGTGCCTTCCGAGTCGTCGGGGTTATCCGGCGGTTCCTCGCCGACGATATCGCGGCGGTACGTCTGTGCGTTCGCGCCGGAGAGGCCTTTGAGGGTCTGCTGCGCCTTCGAACGCGCCAATGCGACGTCGCCGCGTAACGCCGCGACGCGCCGCGCGAGATCGTATTGGGCGCGCAGATCGGCGTCGGATGCGGCGATGCGCGGATCTTTCATGACGCGCGCGCTTCGCGTCCACGTCTTGCCGTAGACGCTCAAACGTATCGTGTACTCTCCTGGAGGCACGAGCGGCCCGTGCGAGTCCGTTTCGTGAAAGTCCCAAACGAAGCGGTGGGCACCGGCCTCCGCGACCGGCACGGGATGCTGTTCGATCCAGTGCGCCATATAAGGAACCGTTTTCGGATTCGCGGTCTTCAGCGGATGCGCGCTCGACCAGCTTCGCACCGCGCGCCCGTCGGCGGCGAGAATTTCGACGACGACCGGAGTGCTCGGCGCGTCGGGAAGATAGTAGTCGACGTATAAGCCGGTCGGTGCGTTGTCGACCTGCGGCTCGTCGAGTGGAAGCGGTGTTCCTTCCTGATTCCCCGGCTGCACGCGGTACGCCGTTGCTGGTGCGAAGAGATAAGCGCCTCCGCTGGCGATCGCCTCGCTCATCTGCCGTAGCGGCGTAATATCGTCCATAACCCAGAACGCGCGTCCGTGCGTCGCGACGACCAGGTCGTTCCCGTGCACCGCGATGTCGCGGATTGACGTGACCGGAAGATTGAGCTGCAGCGGCTGCCAGAGCGCGCCGTCGTCGAACGAGACGTAGACGCCACGCTCGGTTCCGGCGTAGAGCAGACCGCGCCGCTGCGGATCCTCACGCACGACGTTGACGAACGAGCCGTCGGGAATTCCGTTGGCGATCGCGGTCCAGTTCGTGCCGCCGTCCATGGTGCGATAAATGTACGGCCGGTAATCGTCGATTCGATGGCGGTCGATCGCGGCGTAGGCCGTACCGGTATCGAAGTGCCCGGCTTCGATCGTCCCGACCTTGCTCCACGCCGTCAGCGCGGGCGGCGTAACGTTATGCCACGTGCGCGAATCGTCGCGCGTCACCCAGACGTAGCCGTCGTCGGTGCCGGCCCATACGAGATTCGCGTGCAGCGGCGAGGGAGCGATCGTGTAGACGACGCCGTGCCGCGTGACCCCGTTATTGTTGCGCAAGGTCGTCGGATCGAGGTTGGCCGGAGTTCCCTCGTTCGCGCGTGAGAGATCCGGGCTGACGATGCTCCAGGTCTCGCCGCCGTTGCGCGAACGAAAAATGTTTTGATGTCCGAAGTAGAGCGAAGTGCGGTCGACTGGGGAGAACGCAAGCGGCAGCGTCCAGGTGTTGCGCCAGATCGTTCCGGGATGGGTGATGACCGGGTCGACGTTCTGCTCCCAGCCGGTCGTGGGAATTTCTTTCGTAACGGTTGGGCCACCCTGGCCACTCGAATCGCCGTACGTCAGCCACGAGCGCTTGGGATCGGGCGCCAGCGTACCGTTCTCGCCGCCGACGTCCACGGGACGAAAGTCTTGCTGCGAAATCGTCCCGTACTTGCTCATGCTCGTCGCAATCGCCGCGCCCGAGTCTTGCTGCGCTCCATATGCGGAAAATGGAAACGCGTTATCGGTCGCGACGTGATAGAACTGCGCCGTCGGCTGGT
>DATASC010000216.1:0-2766 GCA_036269355.1 Candidatus Cybelea sp.
CCAACACCGTGACGATAGTCGCGCAGTTGGTCGGACGGTCCTCGACAGGCTTCGTCTCCACCGGAAACGGTTACGAGCGGTTCGGCACCGTGGCTGCGGTCGACGTGCTCTCCGACCCGCCGACGATCAGCCTGCAGCGTAACGGCGGCGTGCGGACCATTCCGGTAGCGTCGAACGCGAACATCGAGATGGAGGACGTCAACGTCAACGTGACCACTCCGGGCGAGCTCGGCGACGTGCGTCCCGGAGACTTCGCGCGCGTGGAGATGCGCAAGGACGGTCGAGTCGAACGCGTCGTCGACGAGTACGGTTCGCGCAACGGCCATATCGTCGCGCTAGCCGGCAGCCAGTTCGTGCTCGGCGACGGTCAAGTCATCTCCGCCGGACGAACGACCGAAATCTCGCTCAACGGCAACGCGGCTTCGTTCGACGCGCTTCGCCCGAACGACGAGGTTACCGTCCGTTATAATGTCGAGACGAACGAGGTGCGCGAGATCCTCGCTAGCCGCAGCGTCGTCAACAGTCCGGCCGGTGCGGCGGGCGCCGTGCAGATCGGTGCGCTCGAAAGCGACGCCAATCATCCGCTGCGCCCGGGCGACACGATCCACGTGACGCTCCGCGGCACGCCGAACGGAGCGGCAACGTTCGACATCGGCTCGGACGTCGTCAATCAAGCGATGCAGCAACGCACGCCGGGCGTTTACTCCGGCAACTATACGATTCCGCGCGGCGCAAACTTCGATGACGTCGCGTTGATCGGGCGGCTCACCATCGGCAACGCAACCGCGCAGGCGCCCGCCGCCGAGACGGTGTCGGCGTCGAGCTTCGGCCCGGGAATCTCCGACTTTGCGCCCGATTCGGGCGCGTCGATCAACACCAATCGCCCCGCGGTATACGCGAGCTTCGCGTCCGACGCGGTTCCCGTCAATCCGTCGAGCGCGCTGCTTTGGATCAACGGCCGCGACGTGACCTCTGAGTGCGTCCGGACCGCGGACTTCATTCAGTACCTGCCCTCGTACGAATATCCCGACGGCCACATCAGCGTGACGGTTCGTGTCGCGGATCAGGCCGGAAACACGACGACGAAGTCGTGGAGCTTCACGATTCGAACGCACTGATGAACGATTGTATTTTCTGCAAGATTTCCGCCGGCGAGTTGCCGGCGAAGATCGTCGACCGCAGCGCTCACGCGATCGCGATCGAAGATCTCAATCCGCAGGCTCCCACACATCTTTTGGTAATTCCGGTGGAGCACTATGCGACGCTCGGCGATGCGACGGCGACCGACGCGCGACTCGTCGCTGAAGTGATGAGCTTGGCGTCGCGGCTGGGCGCGCGGCATGGGAGCGAGGGTGGATTCCGCCTCGTCGTCAACACGGGCGCCGATGGAGGCCAGACCGTCGGCCATCTCCACGTACACGTGCTTGCCGGCCGGCGCATGACCTGGCCCCCCGGTTAGCTTAGCAGAATGGCTGGTTCCCGCTATTTGACGCTCCCGGCTGCCTATGCTAGGCTACGTTAGGCCCAACTGGGCCTAATTTTTCGTGCTTTGCACGCTTGAAAGGGGGGTCGGTAGTAAGTGGAAGTTCGCATCGCTCCGGGCGAAACGATCGAGAGCGCATTGCGCCGCTTCAAGAAGGCCACCCAGAAAGCCGGAATTCTCGCCGAGGCACGCAAGCACGAGCATTACGAAAAGCCGAGCGTTCGCCGCAAGAAGAAGTCCGCCGCGGCTCGTAAGCGGCGCGCCTAGCAACTCGTTTATGGGAACTATCAAAGATCGCATCGCCTCGGACCTTAAAGAGGCGATGCGGGCGCGCGACCAGCTGCGCCTCGACACGCTTCGCTCGGCGCTATCCGGGTTTATCTATAAACGCACCGAGAGCGGCCGGGAGCTCTCCGATTCAGACGAGCTCGACGTCGTCGGCCGCCTGGTCAAGCAGCGCGCCGACTCGTTGGCCGAGTTCGAAAAGGCCGGCCGCACCGATCTGGCCGAGAAGGAGCGCGTGGAGCGCGAAATTCTGCTCGCCTACTTGCCGGCGCAGCGAACCCCGGCCGAGATCCGCGAGATCGTCCAGAGCGTGGTCGCCGAGCTTCCACCGGAGGCGCGTAACGCCGGCGGCGTCATGAAAGTGGTCATGCCCCAGCTGCGCGGGGTCGCCGACGGCAACCTCGTGCGCCAAATCGTCACCGAACTTTTGTCACCCTGAGCGGAGCCGGAGGCGTAGTCGAAGGGTACAAGCGTAACCTTCGGCTGCGGCAAAGGTAGCTAGCGGCATGAGGAAATTCCGGCCGCAGATCTGGCTCTGGTGCGGCCTTTTACTGTGTGGTTTAGGCGGAACGGCGTCGGGGCAGCCGTTCCCGCGCCCGCTCGTCGTAGTGCCGATCAACGGCACCGTCGACGACGGAATGGCGCATCTCGTCGAGCGTTCCGTCGACCAGGCGAACCGCGAACACGCCGCGGCGATCGTTTTAGACGTCAACAGTCCGGGCGGACTGCTCGAAGCTGCGTTTCGAATTCGCGACGCACTCTTCTCAGCGCAGGAACCGGTCTACGCATACGTGAGCGAACGAGCCTATTCGGCCGCGGCGCTCATCACGCTTACTGCGAGCCGCATCGTCATGGCGCCGGGTGCATCGATCGGCGCCGCGGAGCCTGTCGAAGCGGGCGGCGCGGTGCCGCCGAGCGACAAGATCGTTTCGGCGGTTCGCGCCGAGTTCGAATCGACCGCGCAGCGCAGCCACTTCGACGCCAAGCTAGCCGGCGCG
>DATASC010000217.1:0-11822 GCA_036269355.1 Candidatus Cybelea sp.
CATAGCGCTTCAAGAGAAGTTTGGATTTGCCGGTTTTTACCCCGGCCAGGAGGAGGTCGTTTCGCGCGTCCTCCGTGGCCAGGATACCCTTGCCATTCTCGCTACCGGAGCGGGCAAGAGCCTGACCTATCAGTTGCCCGCGCTGTTGCTCGAAGGTACCACGGTCGTCGTCAGCCCGCTGATCGCGCTAATGAAAGATCAGCTCGACATGTTGCGCGATCGCGGGATTACCGACGTCGTCGCCCTCAACTCGACCCTCTCCGAAGATCAGGAAGCGCGCGCCCGCGAACGCATTGCCTTAGGCGGCGTTCGCATCGTCTATACGACGCCCGAAAAGCTCGAAGACGATGGATTTCTGCGACTGCTTCAGTCGATACGCGTGCCGCTCTTCGTCGTCGACGAGGCGCACTGCATAAGTCAATGGGGCCACGACTTCCGTCCCGCCTACCTCGCTCTCGGCGGAGTCATCGAAAAGCTCGGCCATCCGACGGTTCTCGCGCTGACCGCAACTGCGACCCCCTCCGTACGCGAGGACATTCTTCACCAGCTCGGCATCGACCAGGTGAAGCCGATCGTTCGCGGATTCGATCGACCAAACTTGATCTACGAGGCCCGCAAAGCCGATAAGGAATCGGACAAGCTCAAGATTCTTACCGGTCTCTTCTCAGGTCTCGAGGCGCTGGGCGGCACCGGAATTATCTACACCGCGACGATCAAAAACGCCCTAGAGGTTCAGCAGTTTCTCACCAGCGAGCTCGACGTCCCCGCAGCCGTGTATCATTCGAAGCTCCATAAAGAAGAGCGCACGCTGGTGCACAATCTCTTCATGGACGAATCGATCCGCGCGGTCGTCGCCACGAATGCCTTCGGCCTCGGCATCGACAAGCCGAACATTCGCTTCGTCGTGCATTACGATCTGCCGGGATCGCTTGAGGCCTACACGCAGGAGGCGGGCCGCGCGGGACGCGACGGACTCCCCTCCCGCTGCATCCTTATCTACCGCATGAGCGACACGCGCGTCCAGAACTACTTCCTAACCGGCAAGTATCCCGACGTCGAAGAAGTTCAGCGCGTCTTCGGCACGATCGAGGTTTTCGGCGACCAGGCGGCCGGCGTTTCGATGATCGACCTGCGCAAGATTCTTCAACTGCCGCTGACCAAGCTAAAAGTCATCATCGCGCTGCTCAAGAAGTCGGGATACATCGAGCACGTCGGAAAATCGGCGTACGGCTTGACCGAAGCCGTCCGCAAACACCGCGACCTGATGTTGAATCTGGCCAACTACGAGACCAAGAAGTCGTACGACCAGAGCAAACTCGCGATGATGCTGCAGTACGCGGAAACGACGGCTTGCCGGCGCCGCTTTATCCTGAACTATTTCGGTGAGGATTTCGAGGTCGTAAACTGCGGTGCGTGCGACAACTGCCTGCGCGCGTTGCGCCGCGGTGTGGACGCACAGATCGCAACGGGCGGTTTCAAGATCGCCGATGTCGTCAATCACCCGAAGTTCGGCATCGGAACCGTCGAGCGCGCAGAACGCGATCTCGTAACCGTGCTTTTCCCGAGCGTTGGCTATAAGACGCTGCTGGCCTCGGCCGTCAGGCACTCCGAAGCGAAAATTGCCTAGGAGCCTCTCGGCTCCAAAGGCCGCATTGCTTCTTGCGGCGCTCGCCGCGCTCGCCGCCGCGGCGCCGCGGCAGGCTGCCGCACCCGCCCCCTCCGTCAGTCCGGGAGCGCCGGCGCCTTCGCCCTCCGCAACGCCGAGCGCAGCGGCTCCGTCGCAGTCACTGACGCCGTCGCCCTCGGCGACCCAGCCGCCGATCGTGGTGACGCCCGACAATGCAACGGTTGCGGTCGGTCATCCGTTCGACCTCGCCGTCGGCTCGGCGATCAGCCCGCTGACCGTCACCGTCGCAGACCCGGCGATAGCCGGCGTCTACGTCGATCAAGGCACGCAGCACGTAACGATCGTCGGAAAGGCGATCGGAACGACGACGATCACGATCGTCGACGTGCGCGGAATTCGCCGGGACGTCCCGGTGCGTGTGGCATTTTATGCCGGATCGGTCGCCGATCGCATCTCCGTCCGGATCACCGGCGACCCCGCGTCGCCCGACTTCGTGCGCGAGCAGGTCGCGCACGCCGTAAGGGACGCCGCGCAAGCGCGGCCCGACGCACAGGTCGTCGTGACCGCCGACGACGTTCCGGTTCACCGCGCTCTCCAACAAGACGACGTCGCCTCGTTCGACGTTCCGGTGCTCATTCAGGGAGTCGGCGAACTCGAGGTCGACGGCTCGACCCACGTCGACGTGCAGAACGTGGCGGTGCCGCGCATATCTCCAGACTCGCTCATGGTCAGCGACTATCCCGAGCGCCTAACCGAGAACGGCACGCTCTTCACCGCGGACCTGCGTTACGAGCAGCCGTCACGCTTTCTTTACTTCCACTACAACCCGCCGGGCCAACCGAACCGGCGCATCGTCTTGCGTGCGGAGAATCTTTCGCGCGAACCTTCGATCGTGCAGTTCATCAGCGGTCGCGGAGGACCGTCCGGCAACGAGATGGACGTCGGCCACACCGCGACGAAGCGTTTTCTCGTCAACGTCATACAGAACCAAGGGCAACTCCTGACGCTCGCGGGAAACAGCACCACGGACGTCGTCACGCAGGACTTGCCACCCGGGAACGTCGTCTGCAATTTGCTCCAGCTGCGCGTCCTCTCGGGCGGCAACGTGCACCTCACCCTGGTGGCGCAGAGCGACGATGCAAAAGCGGATGCGGCCGCCGGCGAGTTACTCGAAAGCGTCCACAAGCACGCGCGCGGCATCTATCCGATTGCCGAGTTTCATTTTGCCACGCGCTGGAACGTGAACGACGAATATCTCGAGCTTCCGATCGGGCAACTCCCCTTACCGAACGACTTACAGGGTCAGGCACTTGCCGGAGATTACGGCGTTCTGCAATCGTTTGTCGTCAACGTCGAGAACCCGATGGGGAGCCCGCAGGCTATTGCAATTTATGAGAATCCCCGCGGTGGCCGCTCGACCGGAACGTATTTGATCGATGGCGTCTTGGTGCAGTCGCATCAAGTGCCGCCGTATTCGCGCTATAAGGTTCGTCAGTACATCGTGCCGGGACACGGTTTCGTGCGAATCACGATCGTGACCATGCCCGAGGCCGGCTCGAGCTTGCCGGTGCGACTCATCTTTGCGCCCGACGACGGAAGCGTCGCACCGGGCGCGCCTGGCTCACCGATCTACTAAGGCGTACGCCCGCTCTACGGCGCTCGCGCTGTTCTTCCAGGAGAAGCGCGCGACCGCGCCTGCGCGCGCCTGCGCGGCCGGCACGTCCGCGTCGCCGTTGAGCGCGGCGCCCAGCGCGTCAGCCCATCCGTCGACGTCCTCGCCGTCCACCACGCGGGCGTCGCCGCACGCGATCTCGGGCAACGAGCTGCTCCGCGCGACGACGCACGGCACCCCGGCGCAGAGCGCCTGCGCCGCAGCATATCCGAAGCCTTCGTACTTCGAGGGAACCGCAGCGACTGCAGCGATCGCATAGAGTTCCAGGAGCCGTTCGCGCGGCACGTATCCCGGCATTTCGACCCGGCTCTCGACGCCGAGACGCTGCGCCAGCGCAACGCATTCGCTCGCGTACGGCGTCGCGGGGCCGATGGCGACCAGCCGCGCGCCGCCGAGCCGCGGCAGCGCACGAACGAGCACTTCGAGATTTTTGCGCCGCTCGACGGTTCCGACGACGAGGATCGTGCGGCCGTCGCCGCTCGAGCGCTTCAGCCGGCAGAAATCGCCCGCGACGCCAGGATAAATGACGAGGACGCGCTCGGGTTCGAGGCTCGGCTCGTAGCGAAGAAGCTCGCCGCGCGTAAAGTTCGAATCGACGAACACTCGCGCGGCCCGGCGGTAGCGCCGCAACGAAAAAGCGCCGAAATAATACCGCGCGTACGCCGGCGCGTGCGATTGCGCGGCCTGCCAGGCGAGGTCGTGCACCGTAACGACGACCGGAAGCTTCGCGTTGCGCGGCATCGTCCCGGCGGCGCAATGCAGAAGCGTTGCGCCGCTAGCACGGGCGCGGCTCGCCAATATGACCTGATCACACAGCACGCGACGATCGAAACGCCACGGGTCGAGCCCCGGATCGCGCAACTCGACGACGTCGAGTCCGCGCGCACGCAGCGCTCCAGCCAAGCCGCGGACGTACTCGCCGATTCCAGTTGCCGTCCCGACGGTCAGCTGTGCGTCGAGCGCAACCCTCATCGAAGGTCGCGCTCGAGCGCCCGTACCATCAGCGCGTTTGGATCGACCGTGCGCGCGCGAGTAAGATAATCAGTCGCCGCGCGGCGGTCGCCGCTCTCCCACGCGATGACCCCGAGCCCGGCGATTGCGTCGGCGCTTCGCGGATCGATATCGACGGCGCGCGCAAAGAGCGACTGGGCGCGAGCGCGGTCGCCGAGCAGGTCGGCCTGATTTGCCGCTTCGACGAGGTATCGCTCTGAGAGCGGCGCGAGCGCGACGGCGGCGTAGAAGTCGCGCAGCGCGATCGCGAGCCACTTGCGCTGCAGCGCGCTGCCGGAAACTTCGCGCCACGCCGTGCGGTTCGCGAGGCGGCCCATCTGCCAATAGGCTTCGGCAACGGCGTCGGGATGGGTGCCCGCGCGCTCGAGCCGTATTTCCAGCAGCCGCTCGAGTGCGTATCCGGATGCCGGATCGTGCAATGCGAGCGCGCGCGCGCGATCGCTGACGGCCTTCGGGTCGGGCGCGGCGAGAAAATATTCCGAGGCGAGGAGGTCCTGTCCGCGCGCGAGCGCGACGCGCGCCAAGAGCTCGTCGCGAACCGGCGACGCCGGAAGTTTTACAGCGTACCGCTGCGCCGCGTCGGCATCGCCGCGCGCGATTGCCTCGCGCGCGAGGCTCGTCTCGACGTATGCCGCGGGCGCGATGCGATCGAGCGCACGATAAACGGAAAGGCCGAAGGCGACCGGAACGCGGCGCGGCAGAGTGCGCGGTGCGGCGGCGCTCGAGTCGAGCGCGTCAGATGCAAGCTGGACCGCTCCCAACACGACGCCGAGCGCGGCAACTACCGTAACGAGAACGACGCGAAAGAACGCGTAGCGGCGCGGCACGCTAGTGATAGTACACTAGAACTTGACGGTGAAGTTTACGTCCTCGCGCGTCTGGCTCGTGCCGTTGAGCGAAAGATTATCTTGGAACCGGTCTTGATAGGCGCCGATCGAAAGCGAACTCGATATCTGCGGAATGTTGAACGTCAGCTTTCCGCCGTACGAGTTGTTGATCGTGTCGAGATTCACCAGTCCCGGCAGACCGTATCCGCCGTAGAGATGCTGCGCGTCGTAGTTGAGATTCAACGTTAGCCCGCGCACGACCGGGACCGCGAGGCCGGCGCCGAGCGACAGGCGGTTCAGATTTGCGTAGCTCGGCACGAGCAGCGGCGCGCCGCCGGCACCCGGCAGCTGCCACGACGACGCCGAATCGAGCGGCGAAACGGTAAAACCCGACTGGTCGCTGCGGCCGACGTGCTCGTACTCGCTGGAGAGATTGACGCCCAGGCTGCGCTTGCCGGCGCGGACGTCGAAGTTTGCGCCCGCCCCCGCCGAGGTATCGCCGAGCGAGAGCTGCGGAGTCTGCGTCGTCGAGCCCTGTCCTTCGAACTTAACGGAACCGACCTGCGCCGTGGAGGTCAAGAAATCGGGAGAGTGCTGCGTGTCGGGAGGCGCGAAGGCCAGCGTGCCGGGATCCGGCGATACCGCTGGATCGGTGGGGGCCTGGTAGGCCGCGGTAAAGCGCGCGGTGGGGGCGGTGACGTCATCTCCGGCCTGCGGCAGCACCGAGGGGCTGAACCGGACGACGCTCGTGCTCGTGCCGAACGCCGCGGCGCCGGCCGCCTCGGAGAGCTCGGGGCTGGGAAGATCGCTTAGGGCGAGCCGGTCGTCCTGAAACGCGGTGTCGCCGGCGATAAAGCTCGGGTTCTCGGCGCTCGCCGGCATCTGCAGCGCGAGCTCGCGGAGAGGCGACTCACTTTCGAGGTCACCATGCGCGGCCGCAAACGAGGCGCGCGAGTCGCTCGTTTCCCCGAAGAGCCTGAGCATCAACTGCGCAGCGAGGTCGGAACGTCCGCTCGCGGGCATCAGCTCGGCCGCGGACGTCACGGCAAAGCACAGCACCGCTTGTAACGCTGCCGTTGCCACAACGCCGATGACCCGACGCACATGCCCTCCGCTCAATGACGTATCCGCGAAATAGTGATGCAAAGAAGAAACGCGCTCGCGGGACTAGCTACCTTGGAGGTCGAGCCTCCGCTCCCCTTGCGAGAAAGCGCCGAGCGATCAAGATCGCCGCATAATCGTCGATCGGACGCTCCGGGAGCTGCAGTCCGACCGGCACCAGGCGGCGCCAGCCCCGGGGCGGGTGCTCGGCAAAGTATAGAGCCCGAGCCTCACGGCTGGTCTCGTACTCGTCGATCAGGTGGATCGGCAAGCCGAGCCCTTCGAGCGCGGTCCTCACGGCGCGGGCATTGGTGCCGCGCCCGAGCGCGATAGCGTCCACGCTCCGGCCGGCCGAGAGCTCCTTCAAGCATTCGGGCAGCCGCTCGACCGGCTCAATTCCCGAGCTCAAGACGGCGCCCGAGCGGTCGAGAAGCGCGTACCCGGCCTTGCTTCGTCCCGGGTCGACGCCGATTAGCGCGGACGCCGGGCTCACGGCTGCTGCGTCAGGACGATTACGACCGGTACCCCGCCCACGTGCGGGTAGTAGTCTTCGCCGGCGAAGGCGGTCAGCAGAAAGGTGCCGGGACGCGACAGCCGCTCTTGCATCTGCTTGAGGTCGGGGATCATCTGCATCGGCTGAAAGATGTCCGACAAGAACGGCGGCAGGTGGAGGCGCCGCGCGTTGATGGATATGTAGTTCTGCAGCTGGCTGAGGGCGATGTTGATGCTCGCGCCGCTCTTGCCGGGAATCACGAGCTGTGCGATCACTTGGCCCTTCTGGAAGTAGCGGATGTCCGGTGTGACGTTGATGCCGAAGTGGATCTGATCGTTTTCAAAGAGGTTCTGGTCGGAGGTAACGGTCAGCATGACGTTCGCCTGAGAGAGTGAGGCGGCCGTCGTCAAGTCGTTCGCCAAGCCGCGCAGCTTGTGCTCCGCATCGGGCGGTATCGCGTACGGCTTCAGGCCGAGCCGCGGATAGGTCGCGTTCACGTACTTCACGGCGAAGAAATAATAGTCGCGTATCGTCGTAAGACGCTGCGCCGACGACGCGGACTGCGGAATGATGCGGTAGAACGGCACCATCAGCGTGTCGACCGGCAGCACGAGGCGCCCGGTATTGACCTTCGCTTCGAGGTCGCGCTGCCGCGCCTGCAGCTCGGTGATCTGCTGGTTGATCGACGCAAGCTTGAAGAACGCCGTCTTCACCTCTTGCGAGGCGAAGATCGCGGCAAGCGAGACGACGAGTGCGATGATCATGCCGGTCGCGATCGCCACGATCGTCGACGTGTATCTGGGACGAATGCCGTAGAGGCTGAGGCGGCGCCGCCCGACCTGGTGCCCGACGCGATCGCCGACGTACGCGACCGCGCCTGCGAGCGCCATGACCGCGGCAATGTTTCCAACGCCGCGGATGATCTCGACGAAGTTCATATCGAGGCCGCCCGCCGCAACCGGCTGAGTCCGATCGCCGTGAAGAGTATATTCGGAACCCAGGCCCAAAGCGCCGCGAGCGAAACGATCGCTTCGGCGGCAAACGAGCAGATCGTCATCACGACATAGTAAACGAAGACGATCGCCAGCGAAACGCCGAAGCCTAGGCTAGCACTTCCGCTGGTCCGGATCGAGCGCAGTCCGAACGGAATCGCAATCAACATGAATACGAAGCATGCGAAGGGACGCGCCAGCTTCTCCTGATAGGTCGTGACGTATTTGCGCTGCTCCGTCTCGGTCAGCTGCCCCGATTGCACGAGTTCCGCGATCTGGGACCGGCTCATGTTCTCCGGATCGTCGTTGCTCATGCGCTTGGTGAGATCCGTTGGCCTCTCGCCTATTTCAACCTCCTGTCGCGGCACGCCGGGTTCGGAGAGCGTCGTCCCATCGGGGTTGAAGCGATAGACGCTCGAGTTCTGCAGCGTCCACTTATCGACGGCGAACTCGGCGCGGTCCGCAAAGATAATCTGCCGCGGATCGTTGTGATTGTCGTACTGAATGAGCGTGACGTGCAGCAACGCACGGGAGTTGGGCTCGTAGGCAGTCGCGATCGTCACCTGCCTCCCGCCACCCGGAAGCGGCGCCGAGACCGTGAGGTCGCGATTGAACGCGCTCACGTGGTTAATGACGCTGTTCTCGATCTCGATCAGCTGATCGTTTGCATACGGCACGACGTGCTCTTGCAGCAGATACGTGACGAACGACATCACGATGCCGACCGCGAGCAGCGGCGCGACGATCCGCGCGAACGTTACGCCGGCCGCCTTGAGCGCCGTGATCTCGCTCTCGCCCGACAACCGCTGGACCGCGAGCAGCGTCCCGAGCAAGAGCGCCATCGGAATTACCAGCACGACGTCGGCCGGAAGCGACCAGCAGAACACCAATAGCGCCGCCCAGAGCGGCGCGTGCTCGCTGCTCACGAGCTTGCCGATGTTCAAAATCTCGGTGGCGGCGAAGATCAACGTGAACGCCGCGACGCCGAAGAGAAACGGGCCGGACAGCTCGCTAAGCATGTACCGGTCGAGGATCGAAAATCTCATGACCGCGTTATTTGCTCGACCGCGACGGGCGCCGACGCACGTGCAAAGAAGGAGCTCCGACCCGAGCGCCACTGACAGGAGGTCAGAGTTTTCCTTGACAGGTGGCGCGAGGGCGGCGCAGCAGGAGCGGAGCAAGGATGCGGAGCGACGAGCGGTCCGACGGCGCACGTGCGGCGCGCCCATGACGGTCGAGCATGCAACGCGTTTATAATCTGAATCCCTCGCCCAGATAGAACTGCCGCGCGATCGGCGAGTCGAGTACTTCTTGTGCGTTTCCGGAAACCTCGATTCGTCCGTTGTTGAGGATGTACGCGCGATCGACGATGGCGAGCGTCTCGCGAACTTGATGGTCGGTGATGAGAATGCCCAGTCCGCGATCCCGGAGCTGACGAATCATGGCCTGAATGTCGGCGACGGCGATTGGATCGATTCCGGTGAACGGTTCGTCGAGTAGGAGAAATGCCGGCTGGATCGCGAGAGCGCGCGCGATTTCCACGCGGCGTCGCTCGCCTCCCGAAAGGCTGTCGCCGCGCGCGTCGACGAAGGCGCGAAGACCGAACTCTTCCAGCAAGAGCGGCAAGCGGCGCTCCCGCTCGTCGTGAGGGACGCCGTTCTGTTCCCAGATCAGGCGGATGTTGTCACCCACCGAGAGTTTGCGGAAGATCGAGTTCTCTTGCGAAAGATAGCCGATGCCGTTGCGCGCGCGGGCGTACATCGGCGCCCCGGTGAGATCGGTCTCGCTCTCGCCGCTGACGAGCGCGACCGTACCGCCATCGGGTTTGATCAATCCGACGACCATGTAGAACGTTGTCGTCTTGCCCGCCCCATTGGGGCCGAGCAGACCGACGACTTCGCCGGTTTCGACTTCGGCGCTGACGCCGTTGACGACGATTCGCTCGCCGTAGCGCTTCACGAGCCCGCGAAGCTTAATCGCTGATGTACTGCTCATTGCATCCGCATGTGGGTGAGTGAAATATCGGAGTCAAAGCTCGAACCGGTAGCGCGGAAACCCTTCGGGTCCGTGACCACGACGTTGCCGGTTCCGTGCAGCATTCCCGTGGCTCGATCGTAAACGAGCTGCGTGCACTCCAACGTCATTCCCGACGACGTACGAGCGTGAACGCCGTCGCGCAGCGTCACGGTCTTCGCCGCCTGATCGACGACCGCTTGAGGCGCGACAGCCGTAATCGTCGAACCGGTCCGGTGGAAGGTCACGCGCGCGTCTTTGAAGACCGCGAGCGCGCCGCCCTGGGGGCCGTTGCTTTCGTACGAGCTTGCAAGCAGATCGTAGTCTACCCGGTTGTGGACTTGCTGAATGAGGTGAACCGGCCGCTGGGCCGTCCCCCGGCCCGTGATTTTCAGTACTAGCGGCGTGGCCGTCGGGCGCAACTGCGGAGGGAGCGAGGGCGACGGGGTAGCTTTGGGCGCCTGGGGATTGCACCCGGCCGCCAAAAGGACGATCGCCGCGAAAAGGCCGCGGTTCCGCACTATCGCCCGATCGTCGGACTCGGCTCGCCGCCGCGCGCGGCGGCGAGCGCAAGGCTCATGATCGGCATCCACAATCCGAAAATTACCACGGTCACGGTATCGATCAGCCCTTGCACGGCGACGCCGACCAGTCCCGCCGCAATGCCCAGCGCTAAGAACGCCTCCGCCGGCGCCGCGGCGGCAATCCGGCGGCGAAGCTCCGCGGCGAACCGCCAGAGGGTCCACGCTACCGTCGCGAGACCGACGATTCCGAACTCGACGAAAAACGTAAGGTAGAGGCTATGCGCGTGGAAGGCGGTCGCGTCGCCGTCGGGCGCGCGTGCGATCGCGTAGAGGCGCGAGAAGTTGAACGGACCTACGCCGGTAAGGGGAAAGCGATTCGCGATCTGCAGCGCGGCTTGCCAAATCGATAGCCGCGTGTAATCTTCGCTCGGATCGTGGTGCGCGTTGAAGAGCAGCAAGACGGCGACGATTCCGGCGGCCGCTACGATAGCGACGGCGCCAATCGCCCGGCGCCTGCGCGCGGCAATCATAAAGGCAACTGCGGCGGCGAATCCCATCCACCCGGCCCGCGAAAACGTGAGCGCGAGCGCGACGATCCCGACCGCGACCGTGCTCCAGCCCAGGATTCGCAGCGCCCGGCTTCCGCCGATAGCGGCAAGCGCGTACGCGATCGGCAGAAGCACGATCAAATATCCGGCTAGCTCCCCCGGCAAAACGAACGTGCCGGTTGCGCGCCCGTGCGATATGGCGTATTGCGCGGCCGGAAGGCGAGTCACGACCATCGCGATTGCCGCCGCCGCCGCGAGCGCCCCCGAGAGGAGGAACGACCAATAGATCGCCACGGCAGCGTTACGGTCGGAATAGAATCGCATTACCGACGTATGCCAAATGATGCCGAGACCGCCGATTCCGGTGAACAGCATGCCCGCAACCGGATCGAAGCCCGCGGCGCCCGCTAAGACTCCCGCGGCGAAAACGCCGAGCAGTGGGATAAGGAGCGGCTGCGTTCCGCGTTCCGGATAGCGTACCAGCATCGCAATCGCGTATATGGCCAGCAAAGCGCAGAACGCCAGCACCGCGAGCGTGACGCCGCGCGGAAGCAGCGAAATCCCGGGAAACCCGACGCCCGTCAGCGCGATGAACGTTGGAAAGAGCGGCGCGATTGCGAAAATCGCTCCGAGCGCCATAGGCATCGCGCGTCGCATCACGATCGCTCCGTCATCTCCGCAATACGCTCCGCGATGCGTCGCGACGCACCCGGCGCTCCCATACGCGATCGTCCGGTTGCGCCCATATGCTCGCGGCGCACGGGGTCGTCCAGAACTTCACTCACGCCGCGTACCGCGTCGTCGATGCGTGCGGGAAGAACGGCCAACGCTTCGCCGAGCAGGCCTCGCTGGCGCCGGCGATACCAGCTCGATCGCCGGTCAGCTTCGCGTTCGAACGCAACGACCGGGAGTGCCGCTGCCGCCGCCGCTTCGTTCGCGGTGCCCGCCTGTCCGAGCACGAGCACGACCCGCGCGAGCAGCGGCCCGAGTGCACCTTGCCAGCCACGCACGATC
>DATASC010000218.1:0-8924 GCA_036269355.1 Candidatus Cybelea sp.
CGCGCATGCCGGCGCCGAGGTGCATTAACTCTCCGAAGGCGAGCCGCCGCGCGGTCTCCGCGAGCTGGCCGTCGTTGACGATCGCGGCCTTGCGCAGCGTCAGCAAACCCTCCGGCTCGTCGCCGAAGCGCTCGAAGAGCCACGCCGCGGTGATGCAGCCGAGAACCGAGTCGCCGAGAAACTCCATTCGCTCGTTCGAAAGTCCGCCGTGCTCCTTCGCATAGCTCTCATGCACGAACGCCTGCTCGAAGATGGCCGGATCGTCGATGCGCGCGATGCCCGCAAGACGAAGCACAGCGCGGAGGCGCCGCCGGTAGTTCTCGCCGCTCACGCGCGTAAGGTCCTACGAGCGGACCTTGCCGAAGACGATCACGCTGTTGTGACCGCCGAACCCGAACGAGTTCGAGAGCGCGACTCGAATCGGCGCGTGGCGCGCGACGTTCGGAACGTAGTCGAGCCGGCACTCGGGATCGGGAAACTCATAGTTCGTCGTTGGCGGCATCGTATCGTGAAGCACCGCGAGCGCGGTCGCGACGCCTTCGATTCCCCCGGCCGCACCGAGCGCGTGCCCGTGCATCGACTTCGTCGAGCTGACGCCGATCTCGAAGGCGTGCTCGCCGAACGTCTTTTCGATTGCCCTCGATTCTGCGGGATCGCCCATCGGGGTCGACGTGCCGTGCGCGTTGATGTAGTCGACCTCGTTCGGTTCGATTCCGGCGCTCTTTAGAGCGCGCGCCAACGCGAGCAGCACGCCGCTTCCGTCCGGATCGGGGGCGACCAGATCGTAAGCGTCGGAGGATTGCCCGTAGCCGAGCAGCTCGCAGTAAATCGTGGCGCCGCGCGCCCGGGCGTGTTCGTACTCCTCGAGCACCAGAATACCGGCGCCTTCGCCGAGCACGAAGCCGTCGCGCTCGCGGTCGAAGGGGCGGCTCGCGCGCGTCGGATCGTCGTTGCGCGTCGAGAGTGCGCGCATCGAGCTGAATCCACCGATCGCCAGCGGTGACACGGTCGCTTCGCTCCCGCCCGCGATCATCGCGATCGCATCGCCGTGGACGATTGCGTTGTACGCGGTGCAAATCGCGTCGTTCGCACTCGCACAAGCACTCGCCGCAGCAAAGAACGGGCCGTGATATCCGTACGCCATCGAAATGTGCGCGGGCGCTGCGTTGGCCATGAGCATCGGAATGAAGAACGGCGTTACTTTCGACCACGTCCCGTTCTCGTTCGCCTTGTCCGAGTTCAGCCAGAACGTGATGATTCCACCGATACCGGTGCCGATCACGCCGCCGACGTTCGCTCGGAACTCCTCGTCGTCGGGGAGCTTTGCGTCCGCGATCGCTTCGCGGGCGGCGACGAAGGCAAACTGCGTGAACCGATCCATCCGCCGCGCCTCTTTGCGACCGATGAGCTCCTCGGGTTTCCAGTCTTTGACTTCGGCGGCGATGCGCGCGTCGAACAAGGCTGCGTCGAAGGCGGTAATAGGTGCGACGCCCGATTCGCCGGCGATGAGGCGCCTCCAAAACTCATCGCGGGTGTTGCCGACCGGGGTGACGGCCCCCAGCCCCGTGACGACGACGCGCCGGCGGCCAGGCGGCTGGATACTCGAAGCGCTCAAAACTTCAGGAAGTTACGGCGGACTTTGGGCGCATCCCCTCCGTCGTATTGCAGCGCTGCGCGCAGGGCGCTTGCGCCCCGGACGGCTGGCTAGCTATAATCAGGGGCTGCCTGCCATGAGGGTGTCGGGCATTACTCTTTTTTTGTCTAAAGGGACTTTATGAAGCGGACGTATCAGCCGCACAATCGGCGCCGCAAGCGCGTGCATGGCTTTCTCGAACGGATGCATACCAAGGCGGGACGTAAGGTTCTCGCTCGCCGCCGCAAGAAGGGACGTCATCGTCTGACGGTCTGATGCGCCGCTTCGCGAGCTTGACCCGGCAGGCGGACTTTGCCCGCTTGCGCCGGCGAGGGAAGCGCGTGTCGACCAGGAGCCTCCTCGTTTATCGGAGTGATCCGTTCCCCAGCGATCCGACGTCGCTGGTCGGCATTACGGTAAGCAAGTCGATCGGAAAGGCCGTGATCCGCAACAAACTCCGCCGCCGGCTGGCGGCAATCGTCAATGATTTGCTCGAACAGCAGGCCGCAATGCGCCTGCTTGTCGTTGCTCGCCCGGAGGCCGCCGGGACCGTATTTGCCGACCTCCGTGCCGAGCTTGGCTCGGCGCTTGGCCGGGCATAGCCTAGCGATGCGACTGCCGATTGTCGCGCTGATCCGGCTCTACCAGATCGTCGTCTCGCCGCTCTTCCCGCCGTCGTGCCGCTTCCACCCTACCTGTTCGCAGTACGCACTGGTGGCCGTCAGCGAGCACGGCGTCCTTCGCGGAAGCTGGCTTGCTCTTGCCCGCCTGGCCCGGTGCCACCCTTGGAATCCCGGCGGGGTCGACTACGTCCCCGGACCGCGGAACTCGTCCGCTAAAGGAACCCACTCTTGCACCTGATCCTCGCCGCGTCGTGGCTCGATCCGATCGTCAACGCGCTCTACGCGACGGTCAACACCATCGACAAGCCCATAGGTAACCTCGGCTGGAGCCTCGTCATTCTCGCGGCGCTCATTCGTCTGATCTTCTGGCCGCTCAACACGCTGCAGTTCAAGTCGTTCCTCGCGATGCAAAAGGTCGGGCCGCAGCTCAAAAAACTGCAGGAGCGATACAAAGACGACAAGCAGCGCCTTCAGGCCGAGACGATGACGCTCTACAAGGAGCACAAAGTCAATCCGTTTGCCGGGTGCTGGCCTATGCTGGTGCAGTACCCCGTCATCATCAGCGTTTACTACGTCGTGCTCAACCACAGGGTCGATTTCGAAAAGCAGAGCTGGTTGTGGGTCGGGAGCGCCTTCTCGCGCGTGCAGGCAACGCTCGTACCGGTGCACGCACCTGCCGCGGCGCACGCTGCGGCAGCGGTGGTCCAGAACTGCGTCGGCTTGTGTCTCTTCAACAAGCCGATTCTCGGCTTGAGCCTTGCCACCCCGGATCTAATCCTTATTCTTCTGTATGCGTTGTCGATGTATCTGAGCGTTCGCTTCGTCAGCATGCCGGCCACCGATCCGCAACAGGCTCAGACGCAACGCATGATGGCCGTGATCTCGCCGGTCATGCTCGGTTTTCTCGGCTGGCGGTACGGCTGGCCGTCGGCGATGGTACTCTACTGGTTCGCGTACAACATCTTTACGATGGCACAGCAGTTCTATTTACTCCGCCGCTACCATCAGCCGCTTGCGCTGATCGACAGCGAGCACGTTCTCACCGATACCGCTCCGGGCGGCGGCTCACCAAAGGCGTTGAAGAAACCGGCGCCCAGCGGCAACGGTGTCGCGCAAGCGAAGCCGCCGCAATCGGGCCGGTCGAAGCGCCGGAACAAGCGTTAAATAAAGGCTATACGATGCTTTACGAAGACGATTTTGAGTTTGAAGAACAGCCCGCGGACCTGCGAGACCGTACGATCGGCGGGAAGCCCGGCGGCGGGCGCGGAGGCGGAGGCGGGATGCGCCGCCGTCGCGGCGGCGATTATCGCCGCGGCAACTCGGAGGTGCGCGATGCCGGCGAAATTCCGGAGGACGCAAAACCCGCACGCGATCTCCTCAAAGAGATATTGATGGGCATGGGCGTTGGGCCGGTGGAGATCGGCTACGTCAGCCGGACCGAAGGCGAGTACCTCGAGGTGACGGGTCCGCATCTGGGCATGCTGATCGGCCGCCACGGGAACACGCTCGAAGCGCTCAATCTCATCTTCAACAACTCGTTCAATGCCGGCGTACGCAACAACCGGCGCTACTATACGATCGACGCCGAGGGTTATCGCGCGCATCGAGCCGATCAACTCAAGCACCTGGCGCAGGCCACACTCGAGCGCTGCGTGCGGGAGCAAAAGCCGCAACGACTCGAACCGATGCTCCCCTCGGAGCGCAAGATCGTGCACCTCGCGCTCGCGAACTCCGAACTCGTGCGAACCGAATCCGAAGGAGAGGAGCCCGAGCGGCGAGTCGTCGTCTTCCCGCAAGATTGAATCGCGACAATGACGCGACGATAGCGGCGATCGCGACGCCGCCGGGAAAGGGCGCGATCGCCATCGTGCGCGCGAGCGGGCCCGCTGTGCCCGAACTGGTAGAACGTTTAGTTCGAACGTCATCCTCGCCGCGGCCGTGCGTGGCGACGCGCGCGACGATTGCGGACGAGCGCGGCGAGGCGCTCGACACGGGCCTCGCTATTCTTTTTCGTGCGCCGCATAGCTATACGGGCGAAGAGATGCTGGAACTGCATCTTCACGGCTCCCCGGTCGTCGCTCGCGAAGTCGTGCGCGCGATGCTCGCCTGCGGCGCGCGCATGGCGGAGCCGGGCGAGTTCACGCGCCGGGCTTTTTTCAACGGCAAGATGGATCTGCACGCCGCCGCGGCCGTCGCCGACGTCGTCGACGCCGAAACGCGCGCGGCGGCGCGTGCCGCGCTGGCCAATCTCGACGGCGCGCTTGCGGCCGAAGTTCGAGCGCTGCGCGCGGCGCTTGCGGTAATCCTCGAGGAGCTCGCCGGGTCGATCGATTTTCCCGACGAGGTGCCCGAGCCAAAGCGGGACGGGCTCGAGTCGCGGCTCCGCCCGATTCTTGCAGCATTGGAGCAGCTGCGCCGCGATGGCGAAGTGGGCCGGCTGGTGCGCGAGGGGCTTCCGATCGCGATCGTCGGACCGCCGAACGCCGGCAAATCGTCGCTACTCAACGCGCTGCTGGGCATGGAGCGCGCAATCGTCTCCGAGATCCCCGGAACCACTCGCGACACCATCGAGGAGAGCATAGCGGTCGGGGGCGTACCGGTGCGGCTGATCGACACCGCCGGGATCCGGGCTCACGCGGATCGCCTCGAGGCCAGGGGCATCGAGCGCACCGACCGCGCCCTGGCCGCCGCCCGTATCGCGCTTCTGGTGATCGACGGCTCGGAACCGCTCGGAGCGGATGCCCTCGCGCTGCTAGAGCGAACCCGCGGTCGCGAGCGGATCGTCTTTTACAACAAGGCCGACCTCGGCACGCTCGGCGCGAGCGGACGCGCCGAAAGCGACGCCGTCGTGGGCAGCGTCCGCGAGACGGCCACGCTCGACGCACTGAGGCGCGCTATCGCCCGTATCGGCTGGGGCGGCGCCGAAATCGACGCAGCGCGCCCGCACATTACGGCGCTCTACGAGTTCGATGCCGTCAACGCCGCCATCGACGCCCTGGGGCGCGCGTGCGCGATCTTACGCTCGCACGAGCCGTTCGATTTTGTGACGACCGAGGCGCAACGTGCTTTTTCGGCACTCGGGCATGTAAGCGAACAGGTGGCCGCCGAAGAGGTCGTCGACGGAATCTTTTCTCGCTTTTGCATCGGTAAATAGGGAGGCTGCCCAACGTGAAACGAGCACTATTGGCCTGCGCGGCGCTATGCGCCGTCGCCGCACCAGTCTCGGCGAAGAACGTATCGAAGTTCGGCGTCACCATCGTCAGCTGCGTCGTTAATGCGAACGGAAATAATACCAACGGTATCAACGTCGTCTATTACAATACGCACGATTCACCCGCGACGGAAGTCGATTTCTTGGTCAACTACAACAAGCAGAAGTACATTCTCATCGACAAAGGGACGTTTTCGCGCGGCTCGCAGATCAATCACAACCTAACCAACGCGCTCACCGGACAACCATGGGAAGGCGCGACGCCGAAACGCTGCACGGTTCAACGCGTCTACCTGCAAAACGGCAATGTTCTCGAGTAGCACCGCGCAGTTGCATCCGATGGTCGCAACGCTCACCAAAAACTGGTGGATGTGGCTGATCCGGGGTATCGCCGCGATCGTCTTCGGAGTCGCGGCGTGGGCGTGGCCGGCGGCGACGTGGGTGACGATCGGCATCCTCTTCGGCGCGTACGCGTTCGTCGACGGAATCTTCGCGATCTACGCCACGGTCCGCGCTGCCGAAACGCATCAGCGGTGGTGGCCGCTGCTCCTGGAGGGGATCGTCGGCCTCTTTATCGCCGCGATCACCTGGTACGACGTTCGTATCACGCTCTTTGCAATCTACTACGTCATCGTGGCCTGGGCATTCCTCACCGGGATTCTCGAACTCGTCGCCGCGGTGCACCTGCGCAAGCACATTTCGAACGAGATTTGGTTAATCATCGGCGGTCTTGCGTCAATTGCGTTCGGCGCGCTTTTGCTGTGGTTTCCGCTCACGGGAATGCTCGCGTTAATTTGGCTCGTCGCGGCGTACGCGATCGTCTTCGGGTTCATCATGATCGGCTTCGCGCTGCGCCTGCGCAGTCACGCACAACCACCGGTAACGACTTGACGTGAGCGACGACGCCGGCACGATCGTCGTCGGCGGCGGTCATGCCGGCGTCGAAGCCGCACTTGCGTCGGCGCGCCTGGGCGTGCCGACGCTGCTCGTTACGGGAGACCCGGAAAAAATCTGTACGCTGCCGTGCAATCCGTCGATCGGCGGCAGCGCGAAGGGCCAACTCGTTCGCGAAATCGACGCACTCGGCGGCGCGATGGGCGTTATCGCCGATCGCTGCAGCCTCCACGCCCGTTTTTTGAACGAGAGTAAAGGACCGGCGGTTCGCGCGCTGCGCCAGCAGATGGACAAGCCTGCCTATGCGCGCGAGGCGCTGGCGATGTTGCGCGCACAGACGGATCTGACGATCGTTCAGGGCTTCGTCGAGGATCTGATCGTAGAAAACGGGGCGATTCGCGGCGTTCGGTGCGCCGACGGCACCGTTTTTAACGCCAGAAGGGTGGTCCTTGCGACCGGAACGTTCCTTGGAGGGAAGTCCTTCCAGGGCGAGGTGGTGCGGGCCGAGGGGCGCTTTGGCGAAGCACCCGCCATCGGGCTTTCTGCAGCGCTGCGCCGGCTCGGCTTTCCGACCGCGCGCCTCAAAACCGGCACGCCGCCGCGCATCGATCGGACGACCGTCGACTACAGCGTAATGAGTTTGCAGCCGCCGAGTACGCGGCCGCTACTCTTCTCCTACTCGAGTCCCGAACGATTCGCCGGACCGCAGGTTCCGTGCTATCTCACCGAGACGACGGCCGCGACGCACGCGTTGGTTCGCGAAAACCTTCATCGCTCGCCGCTCTACGGGCTCGATTTGATTCGTGGAATCGGTCCGCGCTATTGTCCCTCGATCGAAGACAAAGTCGTGAAGTTCGCGCACAATCCGACGCACCAGATCTTCATCGAACCCGAAGGCTGGGAGGAGCCGACGCTTTACGTCGGCGGTTTTTCTACGTCGCTGCCGGCGGAAGTTCAACTCGCAATGCTTCGCTCGATGCGCGGACTCGAGTCGTGCGTGATGCTGCGAGCCGGCTACGCGGTCGAATACGACATAGTGCCGCCGACCGAGCTGCGCGACACGTTCGAAACGCACCGTATCGAAGGGCTCTACCATTGCGGCCAGCTCAACGGAACCTCGGGATACGAAGAGGCCGCCGCTCAGGGCCTGTTGGCCGGAATCAACGCAGCGCGCGGTGCACTCGGTGAGGAGCCGCTGCGGCTCGCGCGATCGCAGGCGTACATCGGAGTGCTCGTCGACGACCTCGTCACCAAGGGCGTCGACGAGCCCTACCGCATGCTGACGTCGCGCGCGGAGCACCGGGTGATCCTGCGCCACGACAACGCCGATCTTCGGCTCACGCCGGTCGGCCGCGCGATCGGGCTGGTGGACGATGCGGCGTGGGACGCATTCGAGGAGCGCAGCGCCGCGCTGAACGCGGCGCGCACGCGCGCCGAGCGGAGCCGGCTTCCGGTTTCGACCGTAGGCACGGAGCGCTTCGAGCCAGGCAGTACGCTGGCCGACGCGCTGCGCCGCCCGCAGCTCGGCTACGCCGACGTTGCCGAGTATTTCGCGCCGCCGCTCGCACCGGCGGTCGGCGAACGCGTTGCAATCGAGATCAAGTGCGAGGGCTACGTACGCCGTGAAGAGCTTGCGATCGAGAAGGCCGCGCGCACCGAGGGCGTGGAGATTCCGGAGGGCTTCGATTACGAGGAGATCCGCGCGCTGTCGCACGAGGCGCGCGAAAAGTTTGCCAGCCGTCGCCCGCGGACGCTCGGCATGGCCTCGCGTATCTCGGGGATCACGCCCTCGGACGTCGCGATCGTCGCGCTCTACGTGCATAAACAGATGCGCGAAGTCGCGTCCGGCGCTTAGCGATTGCACGACGAGGGGGCTACGCTCGAGGCGCTGCTCGGCCGAGCTGACGTAGACTCGCGGACGCGCGGGGCCTTGTCGCGCTACGGCAACCTCGTCCTTGCCGCCAATCGCCGATTCAACCTGACAGGCGCGAAGAGCGCCGGAGACCTCGCCGAGCACCTGATCGACAGCCTGACCGTTATTCCGTACCTCCGGGAACCGTACGTTGACGTCGGCTCGGGCGCCGGATTCCCGGCCATTCCCGTCGCGCTCGCGACCGGAATGGCGGTCACGCTCGTCGAGGCAACGACGAAGAAAGCGCGGTTTCTGGAAAGCCTGTTGGAGGAGCTCGGTATCGCCGGTCAGGTGATCGTCGAGCGTGCGGAGACGGCCGCGCACCGGCCCGACCTGCGCGAACGATACGCCGCGGGGACGGCGCGCGCTCTTGGACCCGCTCCGACGGTCGCAGAGCTCGTGCTTCCGTTCCTGGAGACGGGCGGAGTCGCCGTCCTCCAACGCGGTACGCTCGCGCCGGACGAAACGGTAGCTCTTGAAGACGCCTCGCTCATGTTGGGAGGCCGGCTCGAAACGCAAGTTCCGCTCGAAGGGAACCGGCGGATTGTCCTTCTGCGGAAGTCCGCACCGACGCCGCACCGATTCCCGCGGCGGATAGGCATCCCGGCAAAGCGCCCCCTCTGCACCTGACGAGGTTCGCGCTCGGGCAGA
>DATASC010000219.1:0-5081 GCA_036269355.1 Candidatus Cybelea sp.
GGCGGAGCACTGGAGAAAGGACTACAACCAGATCCGCCCGCACTCTTCGCTCGGTTACCGAACTCCCGAAGAGTTCGCCCGAACCTCTTCAATCATCCCACCCTCACAGTTATAAGCTGTGCCAAACGCCACCTCAGGTCACATGGGAACCATACGAGGGAACGGAACGCTTGCCGCGTTCGCTCTCACGAGGAGGCTACGATGCTACTCTCACGCGTTCAGCGCCATGCGTTTGTTATTTGCGCGGTAGTGTTCGCGACGGGATGCGGTAACTCGGTAAGTCCCGGCACGAGTCAGACGAACTCGGGCACTCCGCACAACGTCATTCAGCACGTCGTTATCATGATTCAGGAGAACCGGAGCTTCGACAATCTTTTCGCCGGCTTTCCTGGTGCAGATACTGCGATGCAAGGGCTCTGCAAGCCGGCTCGCCAGACCGGTTGCCGCGTCGCCCACGAAATTCCGCTAAAGGCCATTCCCCTTGCCGAGGGGCTTCCGCCGTCGCAACAGGGCGTCGGCAAAGACATTTGCCACTCGCACCAGTGCTTCAAGCTCGAGTGCGACCTCGACCGTTCGACCAAAACCTGCCGGAACGACGGCTTCAACCTCATCAACTTCGGCGAAACGATTGGCGGCCCGGCCGCGAAGCTCTATCCGTATGCGTACGTCCGCCACTCCGACGTCGCGGCGTACTGGAAGCTAGCGCAGGAGTACGCGATCGCCGACAAGATGTTCTTCACCGAAACCGCGTCGAGCTTCATCGCGCATCAGGAGATACTCTCCGGAACGGTAAGGCTCAACAATCACGAATCGCTCACGGACGAGCCGGGCAGCACGCCCTGGGGCTGCGACGCACCCCACGGTACGACGGTTCCGATTCTCTTCAGCAACGGCTATGAGAACACGGGTCCCGCCGGGAACTTTCCCTGCTTCAACGAGTACGGCACGATCGCCGATCTCCTCGACGCAAAAAACGTCTCGTGGAAATTCTATACGTACTCCGGGGACCAGAGCACTCCGCACTACGATTTCTCGGGATCGGTCTGGAACGGTTTCGACGCGATTCACAAGATTCGCTACGGTCCCGACTGGAAGAGCAACTTCAGCATTCCGAATACGAAGCTCTTCGGCGACGTCAGCGGCGGCACGCTGCCCGCGGTTTCCTACGTGATTCCGACGCTCGCCGATTCCGACCATCCGGGGAGCGGCTGCGATGGCGGTCCACGGTGGGTCACGAGCGTCGTCAACGCGATCGGAAAGAGTCGCTATTGGAAGAACACGGCGATCGTGCTGCTTTGGGACGACTGGGGCGGATGGTTCGACAACGTACCGCCCCCGCAGGTGAACTACACCAGCTTAGGTTTCCGAGTCCCGATGATCGTCATCTCGCCGTACGCGAAACAAGGATACGTCTCGCATACGCACTACAACTTCGGCAGCATCCTGCAGTTCGTGGAACGAACGTTCGATCTCGGAACGCTCGGCACGACCGACGCAAACGCCAATTCGATGGACGACATCTTTAACTTCGGTCAGTCGCCGTCATCGTTTCGTGAGAATCCGTTGCCGCCCGCCAAGAAGTGTGCGCTGCAAACCACGACTCCGCGAGAAGATCGCAAAATCGTCAAGTACAACCGGGGCGCGCCCGACTGACCGCTACGCGACGGTAATCACGATCTTGCCGTTGACGCGGCCGCGTTTGCTATCTTCGAGGGCTTCGACGGCCTCCGAAAGCGGCCGCTCGGCGGCAATCGTGACGCGTATGCGCCCCTGCTCGACGAGCTCGAGCAAGGTTCGCAGGCCGGCGTGCGACGATTCCAGCGTCTTGAAGACGACGAGGTTTATGCCCGCGATCTTGCGTTGCGAAAACCAGTTTTCGTCGATGGCGCCGATCGTGGATACGATCGTGCCGCCGGCGCGGATGACGTCGCCGAGCTTCTTTGCATTCTCTTCATCGTCGACGAGGTCGAGCGCCGCGTCGACGCCCTGTGGATGCGCGGCCTTAACGGCCGCGGCCACGTCATCGCGATCGTAGGCGACGAACTCGTCGACGCCGAGCGAACGCGCGTAGGCCTCGCTTGCAGCGGCGCCGCTTCCGATGACTCGCGCGCCGCGATCGTGTGCCATTTGCACCGCGTAGCCGCCGACGCCACCGGTGGCGCCGAGCACCAGCAGTGTCGTTCCATTCACGACGTGCAGCGCGTCGACGGCGGCGAGCGCGGTCAGGCCGGCGGTCGGTAGGGCGGCCGCATCGGCGTCGCCCACGCCGTCGGCAATCTTGCAAACCGGCTGCACGCGATCTTCCTCGGGAACGAGGGTGTACTGCGCGTAGGAGCCGTGGTCGCGGGACATTCCGAAAATGCGTTCGCCCTCGCGATATTTCGTGACGCGGTTTCCCGTCGCGCTGACGACGCCGGCAAAATCTTGTCCTAGAACGAAGGGAAAGCGCCGATCGTCGCGATCTCGCATCTTCCAATCAATGGGATTCACTCCGGCCGCGGTGACGCGTACGAGTATCTCGTTCGGCGCGGGGTTCGGCACTGGAACCTCCCGCAGCGATCCGGTCTCACCGCGGTGTTCGACGACGACGGCTTGCATGCACTCGCTCCTTGGAAAACGGCTAGGAGTAGCCGCGATGCGCGGCATATAGGCTTCGGAATGAAAAGCTCCTGCGAACGGTGCGCTCGGCCGTTGCCGGATCGTTCCGAAGCGCGAGTCTGCTCGTACGACTGCACCTTTTGTTCGGCTTGTGCCGCCGACATGAAGGGCCGCTGTCCAAACTGTAACGGCGCGCTCGAAGCGCCCGTGGAGATCGCATAACGTGGTTACCGCCTTAATTCTGATGAACGTCGAGCGTCCGCGTTTGCGCACGATCGCCGACGATCTGCTCGCCATCGACGGCATCGCCGAAGTCTACTCGGTCGCCGGTCCCTACGATCTCGTCGCGATCGCTCGGGTTCGGCAGCACGAGGAACTCAACGATCTCGTAACCGAGCGCGTCGCCGCGCTCGAAGGAATCCTCAGCACCGAGACGCTCATCGC
This sequence comes from Candidatus Cybelea sp., assembly GCA_036269355.1. Lineage (GTDB taxonomy): Bacteria > Vulcanimicrobiota > Vulcanimicrobiia > Vulcanimicrobiales > Vulcanimicrobiaceae > Cybelea. Next base: position 3,043 of record DATASC010000219.1, read on the forward strand.
ATTCCGCGCCTTCTCGAAGAAGGATCTCGGTATGCTCTGGGACGTCGGCAGCTAATCCTTCGACTTCGCTCAGGATGACACGATTAAGGTAGGTCGACGCGATAGAGCGGCGTCGCGTCGATCCAGACACGCTGCGGTTCCTTCCCGGCATAGGCATCGAACCGAACGACGGAACTCCCGAGCGCGAAGTTGCCGTTCGGCAGCGGCTTGAGGTCGTCGGTCCCGTCAAACGTTAGGCGATCCTTGACGATCACGACGCGCGTGATCGATGGTTGGCCAAAAAACGTGTTCTCGTAGCGACCAATCAGCGCGTTCCACGACGGCGGGTGCGCGAACGTGTGCGGGCCGCGATAGCGCTCGTTCGGATACCACTGCGAGCCGAACGTCATCTCGACGACCGAGCGATTGCGGTCGCGTCCGAAGACGATTTCGTAGCGTGCGTACTTCGGATCGTCAGCCCAGAATACGTTGGGGCCACGTGGATAGAGCGCGACCGCCTTCGCACCCTCGATTAGCTGCACGCGGTCGCCTTTGCTCGCTACGCGTAGCGCCGTACCGCCGGCGCCCGTATACGTACCGTCGTAGTCGCTCGCGCGAGCGACGTGCAGGGGATCCTCCGCTGCCGGCGGCGCCGGAAGCGCTATTCCGAGACTCTGCGCTCGAAGCACCTGCATCGCGTAGCGGACGATCGCGCACGGATGAAGGGGCGCCTCGACGAGATTCGCAAACGCGATCGCGCCGAAGCCGCGCGTAAGATTCATCTGCATGCAGGCGGTGTAACCGGAGATTCCCCCGGTGTGGCCGACGAGATGGTCGCCACCCTCGTCGAAGGTCGCGAGGCCGAACCCGTAGCCTCGATAGAACTCCGGCCACTCCGTGAGCACGGTATCGGGCGCTCCGGCGGCCTTTCCGTTGCTCAACGTGTCGGAGTGCGTCATCGCCGCGAAGGTCGCGGGCGCGATCAGCTGCGTTCCGTCCGCGGTTTTGCCGCCGTTGAGATAGAAGCGCATGTACCGCGCCATGTCCTCGGGGGTCGAGAGCACCGAACCGGCGGGATCGACGAAGTCGAGCTGAGGCGATTCGATCAGCGCCGGATTCTGCGCGGCGGGACGGTCGTTGTCGCGAAACTGATAACCGGTCGCCGTTCCAGTCATCGCCTCAGGCGTAAAGACCGCGGAGCTATTCGCCATGCCGATCGGACCGAAGACGCGCGCCGTGAGGGCGTCGGGCCACGAGCGAGCGTCGAGTCGCGCGAGAATCGCTCCCGCCGTCGCGAAACCGTCGTTGGAGTACGACCACGAGCTGCCGGGAGCGAAGAGCGTCTTGGCGTTTCGCAGCTCGACGATGTCGTAACCGTATCCGATCTCGGCAGCGAAGTCGTCGGGTATGCCCGCCGTGTGCGAGAGCAGCTCGTGGACGAGGATTGCCTTGCCGCCGCTATCGATTGCAAACCAAGGAAGATAGCGGCTTGCCGGAGCGTTTAAATCGAGCCGTCCGGCGTCGTGCAACTGCAGCAGCGCCAGCGCCGTCATCGACTTCGTGATCGAACCGATCGCAAACCGCGTCTGTGGCGTGACCGGCACGTTCGCGTCGCGATTCGCATACCCGAGGGCGATGATTCGCAGCGTTCCGGTGCGGTCGGTGATCGCGACCGAGAGTCCGGGCGTGCCCTGGCGGCGCATCGCTTCGGGCGCAAAGGCAGCGATCGCGTCGAGCGCGGCCTGCATCGTCGGTTCGTCCGCGGAACGCGCGGGAGCCGGGGAAAGGCTCCAAGAGAATGCGACGGTGACGCATGCGGCGCGGATGGCAAAGGAGAGTAGGCGCATGGCCGCTGATACTCAGCCGCAACGGCCGACTCCTAGCGAGGGTTAAGTTCGAGTACCATGGCAAGGATATACGACAATCTCGCCGACACGTTCGGCAACACTCCGCTGGTGAAGCTGCCGCGACTGGCGCGCGGTCTTCCCGCGACCGTGCTCGTGAAGATGGAATCGTTCAATCCCGCCGGTTCGGTGAAAGACCGGATCGGTGTTGCGATG
>DATASC010000220.1:0-26407 GCA_036269355.1 Candidatus Cybelea sp.
GATCGACACCGGCGCGCGCGATACGATCACGTTCATGGCGCCATTCATGGCCGAGCATCCGCAGATCGTTCCCGCAAAGCTCACGGCCGCCGGTATCAACGGCTTCGGTATCGGCGGCCCGGCGATGGGACGTCTTGGCCGCGTGCAATCGATCGGCATCGGCGACCTTCAGCTTACCAATCTCATCGGCGACTACACGACGCAGACGGCGGGAGCGCTCGCGGCGCCGTTCGTCGGTGCGAACATCGGTGGAAACCTTTTGCGCCGCTTCGCTATCACGTTCGACTACTACAACGGAACGATGACGCTCGTTCCAAACGGCGACTTCGGCGAAGCCGACGCCTACGAACGCTCGGGACTCTTCCTAATCCGACGCGCGGGCAGTACGGTCGTGATCGATTCCCGCGCGGGAACGCCGGCCGCGCAGGCTGGAATCGTTCGTGGCGAGGCGATCGTTGCCATCGACGGTAAGCCCACCAGCGGCATGCTGCTCTCCCACGTTCGTATGCTTCTCGCGCAGCCGGCCGGAACGGTTCTAACGCTGCAGATTGCCGGCAAAGACGGAACGCAGAAGACGGTCAAACTCACGCTGGCAGATTACGTATAGCCTCTGCGAGTAGGCCGGCTCTAGCCGGAGGCGAAAGCGTGGGGCCATGAAACGCTTTATAGCCCTATCTGCTTTCCTCGTGCTCTTCGCGACGGTTGCGCCGGCGCATGCGAGTCAATCCGACGCCAGGCTGCGAGCGTCGCTCCAGCAAGATCTCAACCGATATCTTGCTGCACGTTCGAAGCTCGAGCACATCTCTGCACTCTCGCTGAGCGTCAGTCTGCACGGCGCGGCGCAGAATATCGATCTGGCCGCGGGGAGCATGGAATACGGTAGCGGCGTTCCGGTAACGCCGGCGAGTCTCTGGCAGATCGGCAGCAACACGAAAGCGTTCACCGCAGCGACGATCTTACAGCTCGAAGCGGAAGGCAAGCTCACGATCGATCAGACCGTCGGTCATTGGCTGCCGCAGTATCCGGCGTGGAAGAACGTGACGATACGGCGGCTGCTGAGCATGACCAGCGGCATTCCCACCTACGACGACACCGCGCAGATGCTCGGCGACTACGCAAGGAACCCGAGGCGCAATTTCACGATCCCCGAGCTGATCGCGTACGTCTATCCGACGAATCCGAACGCCCCGAAACCCACGACCGGCTACTCCTACTCCAACACGAACTATCTGTTAAGCGAGCTGATCGTCGAGCGCGCTACCCACAATAGCTATAAGAGCGAAACCGAGCGGCGCTTTCTTCGCTCGGATCTGGGTCTGAGCGATACCTACTACGAGCCGTCCCGCTATCCGCCGGCCATCGTCGCGCGCATGCCGGCTGGCTACTTCTTCAATCACGAATCGGACGACGCACCGCTCGCGCCGCTGCTCGGGAAAGACATCCGTGACGACAGCGTCTCGTGGATGCAAGGCGCGGGCGGCATCGTCTCGACGCCGGAGGACGTCACGCGTTGGGCGCGCGCGCTCTACACCGGACCGATGCTTGCGGCAAAGCAGCGCGCCGAGCTTTTGAGCCTCGTTTCGACGAAGACCGGCAAGCCGATCGCCACGACGAACGCGCAAGATTCGCGCGGTTTCGGCCTGGGCGTCGCGCAGCTGACGGTGCCCAACCTCGGCACGTTCTGGTTCTATGAAGGCGAGAGTCTCGGCTACCGAATGGTCCACGTCTATCTCCCGCGCCAGGATGCGGTTATCGCCGTCGCTCTCAACAGCCAGCCCGACGGAAAGCAAGATCGCGTCAACGATCTCGTACAGTCCATCTACGGCACCCTGCACGCGGCCGGACGGTTATAGCATCCGTGAGTACTGAAACGATGCGAGCTGCGGTCGTTCCCGCGCCGGAGGCCGGTGCCTTGGAAATGCGCGACGTCGCGCTGCGTGACCCGGGTCCGGGCGAGGTGCGCATCAAGGTCGAGGCCTGCGGCGTCTGCCATAGCGATGCGCTCACGGTGACCGGCGCGTGGCCAGGCATCTCGTTTCCGCGCGCGCCGGGACACGAGATCGCCGGCAGAATCGACGCGCTCGGACCGCAGACCGATGGGTGGAAGCGCGAAGAGCGCGTCGGCGTCGGGTGGCACGGCGGTCACGACGGAACGTGCGATCGCTGCCGCCGCGGCGACTTCATCACCTGCCGCAACGGACGCATTCCGGGCATCTCCTACGACGGCGGATACGCGCAGTACGTGATCGCGCCCGTCGTGGCGCTGGCGCGTATTCCCGACGAGCTCACCGCCGTCGAAGCGGCGCCGCTGATGTGCGCCGGAATCACCACCTTCAACTCGCTGCGCCACAGCGGCGCGCGCGCAGGCGACCTCGTCGCGATCCTCGGGGTCGGCGGACTCGGCCATCTCGCGGTGCAGTATGCCTCGAAGATGGGCTTCCGCACCGTTGCGATCGCGCGCGGCAGTGACAAAGAAGCGCTCGCGCGATCGCTCGGTGCCGTCGAATACATCGACAGCCGCATTACCGACCCCGGCAACGCGTTACAGGCGATGGGAGGCGCGCGACTCGTACTCTCGACGGTTACCGCCGCGGCGGCAATGGAGCCGATCATTCCCGGCCTCGCCGTCGACGGCCAGCTGCTGATCCTCGGCTCGACCGTGGAGCCGCTGCACGTGATTACCGCTCCGATGATCGGGCAGCGCAGCTCGATCCGCGCGTGGCCATCCGGTACGTGCGCCGATTCGGAGGACGCAATGAGCTTCAGCGTGCTTACCGGCGTACGCGCGATGATCGAAACGATGCCGCTGGAGCGCGCGAAGGACGCCTACGAACGAATGATAAGCGGCGCCGCGCGATTTCGGATAGTGCTCACGATGCCGGGTTAAGGTACGCTCGGCGCGTACCTTTCTGCCAATTTCGGCAAAATTGCCGGCTTCGAACGGGTGACGGCGACGAGCAGCCGCTAAGAGCGCCCTTCCTCACCGTTGTCGTTTGGAGGTTTCATTCGAATGCCGTTTCGTCTTCGTTACGCGGCGCTCGCCGCCGCAGCCGCATTGAGCGCCTGCGCGGGAACGTCGCCCGCAACCGCGCCCGTCTCCTCGACCGCTCTCGGCGTGGGTGGTCACGCCATACGCTTCGGCGATAACGTGCACAACGATCCATCGCGACGCGGCTGGCTCTCGCGCCCGGCGCTGACGGGTCCCGTGATCTACGCCGCGTCGTACGACGGCGGCTTCATCAACATTTATCCGCTCAAGGGCAACAACCAAGCGCCGATCGGACAGCTGACGAACGGACTTCAGAGCCCGCAGGGCGTTTTCGTCGACGGCCACCATCATCTCTGGGTTGCCAACACGAATGCATTTAGCGTCGTTGGCTTCAAACGTGGAGCGACGACCCCGTACCGCACGCTCGGCGATCCGAACTACTATCCCATCTCGGTCGTCGAGGACACCAACGGAACGGTCTACGCCGCGAACGCGGAAAGCACGACCGGGCCGCCTGGAAACGTGACCTATTGGCTCAAAGGAAAGAAGAGCCCGAGCGGGACGCTGACGTTCGGAAATTTCCTGATCGTCACAAACATCGGCATCGACGCAAGCAATAACGTTTACGTCTCCTATATTCCGATGAGCGGCCCGCCTGCCGTAGTCGAGTTTCCGGCAGGCTCGCACACCGGTCAGCCGCTCGCCATTCAAGATGCGAATCTAGGCGACATCACCTTCGACAAGTCGAACAACTTGCTGATGGAGACGCTCTCGAACGAGCTCGGTGTCTGGGCGCCGCCCTATACCAGCGGACCGAGCCGCATCATTCCGGCGTTCGGCAACGAGCCGACGCTCGACAAGAACAACGGCAAGGTCTGGATCGCCTACGCCAACTATTCGATGCCGATGGTTGAAGGCTACAGCTACAAGACGGGCGTGCTCGAGGACACGATCACGCAAGGCTTTTCGAGTACCGGGGTCCCGTTCGGCATCGCGATCGATCCGCCGACTCCGCGCTAAGAAGGAAACCATGTCACCCAAATTCTTCAATGCCGTTACGATAGCCGTCGCGCTTTCGGCCCTTCTGATTGGGTGCGCGGGCTCGACGACGAGCCTGCCGCCCGGCCAGCTTCCCGCGACGGGCGGCGCAGTACGCCACCGCCACGGTTGGCTCTCCCCCGACGCGGGAAGCAAACGGCTCGTGTACGTCTCCGACGATTATGGGAACGCCATCGAGATTTATCCGCAAGGTAAGAACAACCCGTCGCCGATCGGCACGATCACCGACGGCATCAGCGGACCGCTCGGGACGTTCGTCGATAGCAACGGAACGCTCTACGTCGCAAACTCGGGTAACGGCACCGTTACCGAGTATCCGCACGGATCGACAACGCCGAGCGTCACGCTCTCGAATGGAATAAGCGGCCCGATCAGCGTCGCCGTCGATCGCGACGGCAACGTCGCGGTCGGCGAGTTCGCATCGGGAGAGATCGTGGAGTTTCCCGCCGGCAGCACGTCGCCGAGCGTGACGATAACGCTCCTTAGCCGTCCGGAACAACTCGCATTCGACAAAGAACGCCACCTCTACGCGGCATGGAACGAGAATCCCGGAAGTCAACTAGTCGGCCAGGTCAGCAAGTGCAAGCGCATGCAGGCGGTCTGCGTCGATCAAGGCATCTCCGAAGGACAGAGCGGCGGCTTGGTAATCGATCAATCCGGCAATCTGGTTCTCGGCGACCAAACGCATCAGGCGATCAATGTCTTCGCACCTGGCGGCACGACGCCGATCCGCACGATCGACGTAAGCGGCCGCGCGCCGTACAAGTTCGCGCTGGACCGCGCGCAGACGACGCTCTACATGGCCGACATCGACAATAACGTAGTTGCTACGTACGACTATACAAGCGGCACGCCGACAGGGACGATTTCAAGCGGACTGATCTCCGCCTGGGGCGTCTCGGTTTACCCAGCCGCGCAATACGGGCCCTAGGAAGCGGGCTCCGGCACAAGGCATCGCCATCGCCGCGACGTAACCGTCCGGCGATGGCCCGGGCCGATCCGACGCGCTCGCGCTACAGCGCGACGCGTCATCTGTTGCGCAACCTCGGCAAACCGAAGGCCTTGCGCAAAAATCCGCTCGCGTGCGACGCGTTCGATCGCAGCGGCGATGCCGATGCGCTCGATGCAATCGCACGGCGAGTAGATTCGGCCTTTCGTGCGATGGACGCGCGCGCCCGGCACCGCGACGGCGCGCGCCATGCGGCGCTGCTCCTTCGCGTGGACGTACAACGCCACGATCCGCGCGACGTAATCACCGACCTTGGATACTCGCCGCGACAGTTTCATCGCGCGCGCCGCGCGGCGCACGAGCGGTTCTTCGAAGCCTACAGCGGGACGACGGGGGGTCGTGTCCTCGAGGTCGACGGCGCGTTCGGCGCGCGGCTGCTGACGCGTGCCGCAAGCCTCGCCGATTCCGGCGAGACCGCGAGCGCGGTCGCCATATTCGACGACATCGCCCGCAGCGGCGCCGACCCCGCGCTGCGCGGCGAGGCGCTGATCCGCCTCGCCGAGAGCGATGCGTGGGCGCACCGGCTAGACCGCACGCGAATACGCCTCAACGACGCGGCGGCGCTGACCGCGACCGCGGAACTCTCCGACCAGCGGCGTGCGCAGCTCGACGGCATGCGCGAGGCGGTCGCGCTCTCGCTGCACTGGTTTGAGAAGGGACCCTCGGCCGTGAGCCATCCTAATGGTTCGGCGGCAACTCGCCACGCATCGAGCGATCGCGCGATGCTCGTGCGCGCCGCCGCGGTGCTTCGCAGCGGCGAGGCCGCGCTCGCATCGAAACTGCTCGCCTCGCTCGACGCAACCGCGTCGCTGCTGCAAACGCCCGAAGCCGCCGTCGACCTGCTCCTGCTGCGGGGCGAACTCGAAGATTTCACTCCCGACCATCCGCTGCTGAGCGAAGAGCTCTTCACGCACGCGGCGGGCCTAGCGCGTTCGCACGGCCTGCGTGGGCGCGAGCTCTACGCGATGCATCAACTGGCGCTCACGCGCTGGGCGCACACGCGTGCGCCGCAGGATCGTCGAGCCTATCGCGCGCTAGTCGATCGAATGGACCGCACGTTGCCGCCGCGCCTCCGCTCGTATCTTACGTTCTCGGCAGCCGACGTCGAGCTTGCGATCGGCCATCCGCGCCGCGCGCTCGCTGCCGCGCAAGCAGCCGCGAAGCTGTCGACGAACCGATACGAGAGTTTTTCGGCACGCGGGCTTGCGGCCGGCGCGCTTTTGCGCCTCGGGCTGCTCGGCGAAGCGGGCGCACAGGCGGCGATCGCCGCCGATGCAGCGCGGTCCGAAGGGCACGCACGAGTGCTCTCGCTCGCACAACGAATTAACGCCCAAGCCTACCTCGCGCAAGGCAACCGCAGGGCCGCGCGGATCGCAATCGACGAGTCCATTGAGTGCGCGCGCTACTTCGCCAGCGCGCATGCGCTCGCCCAAGCGCAAGCCGTTCTCGGAAGAATCGCCGGCAAAGGCTGAAGCTCAAAAAGCGCCACGCATCGCCGTGCGCTGCGGTTCTGGGAGGCATGAAGGTTCGAAGACTCAATCACGCGGTGCTGCGGGTGCGCGAACTCGAGCGCAGCTTAAGCTTCTATCACGACGTGCTCGGCCTCGAGCCGATCGCTCGGATGGGCAAGGTGATGGCGTTCATGCGAGCCCCGAGCTCCGAGAATCATCACGATCTCGGGCTCGCGGCGGTCGGTCCGCAGGCGCCGCCGCCGAACGAGCGCGGCGTCGGTCTCTATCACCTCGCTTGGGAAGTCGATGAGATCGAATCGCTGCGCGATGCGCGCGACGCGCTGCGACGCTACGGAACGCTGAGTGGCGCCAGCGATCATGGCGCGACGAAATCGATATACGGTTACGATCCCGACGGTAACGAGTTCGAAGTAATGTGGATGGTACCGCGCGAGCATTGGGCGGAGTATGAAAATGCCGCGGCGACGCGCCCGCTCGACCTCGATGCAGAGATCGCGCGCTGGAGCGGCATCTCAGCCTCGGCGCCGCGTTAGCAGTAACGCACCCGGCGTAATCAGCAGCGCGAGCACTCCGGTAACGAAGAACGCGTCGGCATAGGCGAGCGCCGCCGCCTGATCTGCGACGGAGGCCGCTAATTGCGCGGGCGTTCCGTGCTGCAAGAACTGCACGACCGGCAGGCGCGAGAGATTGACCTCGGCCGCGAGCACCGCCTGGTGGAACTGTTCGCGCCGATCGAGAAAGGCGACGATCGCCGCCGACGAGATCGAGCCGCCTAGCTGAAAGAAGAGAACGATGAATGAGCTCGCCTTCGCAGCCGCATCGGGCGCGACGGCGCGCATCGTCGCCACTAGGAGCGGCGAATAGACGAAGGCTGCGCCAATGCCGATGACGAGCAGCGGGATTACGAACGTCATGAGGTCGCTGCCTGTCGTGACGCCGCGCCCGAGCGCGAGTGAGCCGAAGCCGGCAACTGCCAGACCGCCGCCGATCAGCCAGCGCAGATCGAGCCTCGGAAAGTTCGTAAGACGGCCGACGGGTATCGTTAGCAGCAGCACCGGCAGCGCGCGAGCACCGATCAAGAATCCCGCAAGCGCGCTGGTGAAGCCGAGATTCTCGACGGTGAACTGCGGCAGCAACAGCAGGCTCGGGAAGATTACCGCCGCGTACGCGCCGGCGATTGCGAGCGCCGCCGCGACGGCGGGCGAACCTAGGATACGCAAGTCGACGATCGGCTGCGGCACACGCAGCTCCCACCAGATAAAGACGGCAGTCGACGCAAGGCACAATAGAGTGCAGACGACGATCGTTTGATTCGAGAACCAGTCGTCGTGCTGTCCCTGATCCAGCACGTACTGCAGACAGCTTACGGCGACGATCAGCAGGGCGATTCCGGTGACGTCGACCGGCGCGCGTTCCGCGCGGCCGTTATCCCGCATGTAGCGCCACAGAAGCACGAACGCGACGATTCCCGGCACGAGATTGACGTCGAAGACCCACGGCCACGAATAGTTGTCGACGAGCACTCCACCGAGCGTCGGTCCGAGCGACGGTCCGAGAATCGTTCCGAGCGCGAAGATCGATTGGCTCAAGCCGATCTGCTTGAGTGGAAACGTATCGCGGAGCACCACCTGCGCAGTCGCGAGCAGTCCGCCGCCGAACGCGCCTTGCACGATGCGAAAGAGAATCAGGGCGCTCAGCGACGTCGCCATGCCGCACAGCATCGAAGCCGCGGTAAATCCGACGATCGAGGCCAGGAAGTAGTTTTTGCGTCCAAAGCGGAGCTGCAGCCACGGCGTCAGCGGAATCACGACTACGTTGGCGACGACGTAACCGGTGAGCACCCACGTCGCCTCGTCGACCGTCGCGCCGAGATTGCCCTGAATCGTCGGCAGCGCGACGTTGACGATTGTGAGATCGACGGTCTGCAAGAGCGCGGCGAGCATCACCCCAGCGACGACCAATGCGCGCCGCGCGCCGTACTCGACGAGCGACGGGCCTACCGCGGGCGCCGGCGTAGCGGCTCGCACGACGGGTCGGGCGGGAATAACGCCGATGGTGCGGCCGGGCCGCTCGGCAACCGACACGATAGACTCCGTGGTCATGGGTTTAGTAGCTTGCAAACAGAATACCAACCGTGCCATGCTATGACTAGACCTTAGTTTATCCTATCACTGACATGATTACCCTCGGAGCATATGCGTGACCTACGCTACCGACGAACGCCGCCACGAGCTGAGCGATTTTCTTCGAACCCGGCGCGCGAAGATCGCGCCATCAGACGTCGGGTTGGCCGATGGGCCGCGGCGCCGCACTCCCGGATTGCGCCGCGAGGAGGTTGCTCTGCTCGCCAATATCGGCACGACCTGGTATACGCGCCTCGAGCAAGGTTTGCCGATCAACGCCTCGGCTGACGTTCTGGCGGCGATCTCGCGCGCGCTGCGGCTAACTTCCGACGAGCGCCGCCATCTTTATCTGCTCGCCGGGCTTCCGCTGACCGTCACACCGCAAGACGAAGAGCACGTCAGCGAGCTCGTGCTACGCGTGCTCGCCGCGCTCGATCCGTCGCCGGCCTACATTCGTGGACGCCGTTGGGACGTGCTCGCGTGGAACAAGGCCGCGGACGCGCTCAACGATTTTTCGCTCGCGACCGGATCGGCGGGTAATCTCGTCTGGCGCCTCTTCCTCGATACGACGCTCCAGTGTCGCTTGGGCGATCCCGGTTGCACGCGCCGCCGCTGCGTCGCTCAGTTTCGCGCGGTCGCCGCGAAGTATCCCAACGATCCCAGTTTCGTCGACCTGATCGACGATCTGAAAGCGAACTCACCGGAGTTCAGACAGCTTTGGGCCGAGCACGACGTCTTGGGCTCCACCGAAGGACTCAAGCACTTCATTCACCCGCAGGTCGGCGAACTGATCCTCGATCACACGACGCTCGAGCTTCCCGGTGACGGCGACATTCGCATGGTCGTTCTCACTGCGGCGCCGGGTTCGGAGAGCGAACGTAAACTGCGTCTGCTCGTCCCGGCGAGCGTCGCCGTACCGTCTTAACCGAGGATGGCGGAGATCAATGCCGCGATTCCCAGAATGGCGATCATGATCGCAACGTAGCCGGCGGACGATCGTGGCGCCTCGGGATGGCGCCTGTGAAACTTCCGCAACTCGACCAGGAAGAGTGCAAGTGCGATGAGTCCGAACGCAATCATCATGGTGCCGATAATTTGCGGGCTCACGATGCTGCCGGGTCCGGTCTTGCGCTCGCGACCTTCGAAAAATTTGTCGATCGTGAAGCCGAAGGTAATGAGCGTGATCGACGTACGAACCCACGCGAGCGTCGTGCGCTCGTAGGCCAGCCGCAAGTTATCGATCGCGTAATCCATAAGCAAACGCTGCGTCGTTTCGAGCCTCGCTTCCTGCGCTTGTTGACGACCTCGCCGGCGTGATAGAGTTGGGTGGCGCCATGGCGATACACGAGATCGTATTACCGGAGACCAAACCCGAAACGGAGTGGGTGCGCGGACGGGCGCTTCAAAAAGTGAGCCCAAGACGCGACCACTCGTTGCTTCAGGGCGCGCTCACGATCGCTTTCACCAGTTGGGCTGCCGGACGCGGCGAAACCGGGCCCGAGTGGCGCTTTCGAGTGGAGCCGCCCGGCGAGGTGCGCCGGCCACTGGTACCCGACGTCGCCTACGTTTCGAACGATCGTCTTCGCCCCCTCAGCGATTCTGAAATCGAACTTCCGCCTCTCGCACCGGACGTCGCCGTAGAGATTCTGTCTCCGGGCGACCGCCGAATCGATGTAAACGACAAGATCGCCGTCTATTTACGAGCCGGGTCGTCGCTGGTAGTCGTGGTCGATCCGAAACGGCGAGTCGTCGAGCTGCATGACTGCGCGACGACGGCCTACGTGAACGAAAGCGGCATCATCGAGCATCCATCGCTGCCAGGGTTCGCGTATTCCGTGCGAGATTTATTCGGCGTACTACGCCGCGCCTAGCTACCGCCCCTTAAAACTCTTAAGTTTTTCCGGATTGCGTACGACGTAGAGCGCGGCGATACGCTCGCCGTCCATTTCGAGCGCGACGACTTCCTGAACGCCCTGCGCATTGTGCGTCACCATTCCCGGCATACCGTTGAGCGTAACGAGGTCGATCCGCACGATGTTGCGCCAGCCCTTTTCCTTGAGTCCGAAGAGCAGTTTGGTGACCCGGTCGCGTCCGGCTACCGGAACGGTCGCCGCCGGGACCTTACCGCCGCCGTCGCTGGTGAAGACGACGTCTTCGGTGAGGAGCTGCTCTAATGTGGCAGGATCGTCATTCTGCAGCGCCGCTAAAAACGCGTCGCGGATGCGCAGCATCTCCTTCGGATCGGTGCGCGAATGGCGTCCCGCATCGCGAACGTGTTCGCGCGCCCGCGTCGCGAGCTTGCGTACCGCGGGTTCGGCGCGCCCCAGAGTCTCCGCGACCTCCGCGAACGGCACGTCGAGCACGTCGTGCAGCAGAAACGCCGCTCGCTCCAGCGGCGCGAGCCGTTCGCGCGCGAGTAAGAGCGCGAATGAAATGTCGTCGGCGAGCGTCGCCGCGGCCTCGGGATCGCCGGCACCTTCGGAAACGACCGGCTCGGGCAGCCACGGCCCGGCGTAGACTTCGCGTTTCGCGCGCGCCGAACGCAAGCGATCGAGGCACAGGCGCGTCACGATCGTCCGCGCGAGTGCCCGATCGTCTTCGACGCGCTCCCGCTCGAGAACGGCATTCCAGCGGAGAAACGCGTCCTGGGAAACGTCTTCGGCCTCGCCGTACTCTCCCAGCATGCGATACGCGTGGCGCAAGAGAACGGGGCGCAGTTCTTCGAAGCGTTCTGCGCGCTGGGCGATCACGCGTATTGCGGGCTCTGCATGGCGACGGTTTCGCCGCCAACCTTTACGCGCACGCACGCGTGCCCGTGACCGATCGCGTATTTAAACGCCGGGTACGACTGCGCGGCCACGATCGCATACGCGAGCGAAACCAATCCCGCACGTCCCCAGCGGCGCAGAATCTCGGCGCGCGCCTCCTCGCCGGTGCCGTCGCGCGCGATGGTTCCAAGTGCGAGCTCGACGCCGAGCAGCGTCTCTTTGTTGCACTTCGCGTAGTCGCGTTCGAGGATCGCGCGAATCATCTCCGGTTTCACGCCCTCAGCTTCGGCCATCTTGACGCCCAGCTGCAAGCACGGACCGCAATCCGCGGCCTTTCCGGCGGTTAAGGCCGCACCATAATAGGCGTCGAGCGGAGTCTTCCGGTAACCCCCGAGCTTTTGCAGACGCTGCATCGGCACGACCGCGGCCACCCCGGCTTCGTCGACGATCTCCTGCATGTAACCCGTGTCGTATCCCCAGCGCTCTCCGAACTTGGCTAACTGCCTCTTGACGAACCACTTGAGCATTTCTTTTTCAACCTCCGCCGCTTAGACGGGACCGACCGGTAAAATGTGACAATCAGCCCAAGGTGTCGCGTTCTATCGCTAACCGCGCGAGCGCCTCGCGCTCGCCGACGAGATCGATGGCCGCTATACGATCGCCCGCTATTGTAAAGCGAAAGGCGACGCGAAGCTCGCGTTCGTGCATCCATACGGCTCCCGGCTCGCCGTCGATCATAGCCGGCTGCGCAGCGTTCGCGCGGCCGGCAAACGTTCGCGCAACGGCCTCCGCGCCGCTGATGCCGGTCTGCAGACGATCGCTTTGCCAGTAAGCCGCGCCGCCCATCGCCATCACCGTCGCGTCACCGCGCAGCGTCGCTTTCGGATCGAGGAGCGCGAGCAGCGCGGCGAAGTTTCCGCTCCGCGAGGCCGCGAGAAATGCCCGAACGAGTTCGTCGTGGCGCCGCGTCGCCGCATCGCGCCCGGCGGACGCGCCGCGTACGCGGCGTCGCGCCCGGCTCGCCAGCTGCCGCGTCGCCTCCGGCGTTCTTCGGACGATCCCCGCGATGTCGTCGAATGGCACCTCGAACATGTCGTGCAGGACGAAAGCAACCCGCTCCGCAGGCGGCAGCGCGTCGAGCAAGATCAGCATCGCAGCGCCGATCGAGTCGGCGAGAAGCGCTTCTTCTTCGGGACGTTCTCCGGGCGCGACTGCCGCGAGGTCGCGGCGCGGATCGTCGGACGTGAACTCCTCGCGCCGGCTCTCTCGCCGGCGAAGCGCATCGAGACAGACGCGCGCCACGACGGTCGTCAGCCAGCCTTCGAGATTTGCAACCCGTGCGACGTCCGCTCGGCTGATGCGCAGCCAGCTCTCTTGCAACGCGTCGTCCGACTCCGCGCGCGATCCGAGCATGCGCAGCGCGATGCGCTGCAAGCGCGGTCGAGCTGCCTGAAAGCTCTCCGCCAGCCATTGCTCACCCGTCACGTTTCACCGCACTCGATCCGTCATAGACATGAAAGGAGAATAGCAACTTGAAGGACGTCTCACTCATAATTTACACGGTCGCGGATATGGTCGCGGCCAAACGCTTCTTTCGGGAGCTCATCGGGACCGACCCCTACGCCGACATGCCGCAGTATGTCGGTTATAAATGCGGCGACATGGAGATCGGGCTCGTGCCTAGCAGAAACAGCGGCGCCGCTAGCGCACTTCCGTATTGGACCGTTAACGACATCGCGGAGAGCGTGAAGGCACTCGTCGCCGCGGGCGGTACGATCGTACAAGAACCGATGGACGTCGCCAACGGCCTCTTGGTCGGCAGCGTCAAAGATCCCAACGGCGCAACCATAGGACTTCGGCAGTTTCCAAAAAGCTAACCGAGCGCCGCGTAGGTCGGCCGCCCATGGAACCGAATAGCGGCTTCCATGGGCCATCCGACAGGGACGGTTACATTTTTGTTCTCGGATATCGAGGGCAGTACCCAGCGCTGGGAACGAGATAGCGCGGCGATGTCTGCGGCGCTAAAACGCCACGACGCGGTGATGCGTGAAGCGATCGAGGCGCACGACGGCTACGTCTTCAAGGTGATGGGCGATGCCTTCTGCGCCGCGTTCTCGGCGACACCCGAGGCGCTCGCGGCGGCCGTTCGCGCACAGCGCGCGCTCGCAGCCGAAGACTTTTCCGGTGTGAACGGCTTGCGCGTGCGCATGGCGTTGCACGCCGGCGATGCCGAGGAGCGCGGCGGCGATTACTTCGGTCCGACAGTCAATCGAGTGGCGCGCCTCCTCGCGATCGGTCATGGCGGTCAGGTGCTGGTCTCCGGTACGGCGGCCGATCTGCTCCACGACGCGCTGTTGCCCGAACATGGCCTGCGCGATCTCGGCTTGCACGGACTGAAAGATCTCTCGCGAGCCGAGCGCGTCTTTCAAGTGCTCGCGCCCGACCTCGAGGACGTCTTTCCGGTGTTGCGCTCGCTGGAGCATCTACCGAACAATCTTCCGGCGCAGCTCACGTCGTTCGTCGGCCGCGAAGACGACGTTGCCGAAATCGCAGCGCTGCTGCAACGCGGCCCGCTCGTCACCCTCGCCGGTCCCGGCGGCATCGGCAAAACGCGCTGCGCGCTCCAAGCCGCAGGCGAAATGCTCGGTGAGTTTTCCGACGGCGCGTGGCTGATCGATCTCGCGCCGATCGCCGACCCAACGCTCGTGACGGGAACGATCGCGCAGACGCTCGGCGTGCGAGAGACACCCAATCGCCCGCTGCTCGAAACGCTCGCCGAATATCTCGCGACTCGGCAAGTACTCCTGATCCTTGACAATTGCGAGCATCTAATCGACGAGACGCGCCGGGTGACAGTCGACATCTTGCATCGCTGCCCCCAGGTGCGCGTGATCGCGACCAGTCGAGAGCCCTTCAACGCCGGCGGCGAGCTGCTGCTGCGCATGCCGTCGCTCGACGTCTCCGAGTCGGTCGCGCTCTTCACGGACCGGGCGCGAGCGATCTCGCCGCGCTTCGCACCGACCGGAGAAAACGCGGCGGCCGTTACGGCAATCGCGACGCGTTTGGAAGGAATACCGCTCGCGATCGAGCTCGCGGCTGCTCGGGTACGCGTACTGTCACCCGTGCAAATCGCACAGCGCCTCGACGAACGTTTCCGCATGCTGGTCGGCGGCGACCGAAGCGCACTTCCGCGCCGCCAGACGCTGCGCGCGACCATCGATTGGAGCTACGACCTGCTCGACGAGCGCGAACGCGCGCTCCTCCGCCGGCTCTCGATATTCGCCGGCGACTTCAGCATCGCCGCAGCAACCGAAGTCTGCAGCGTTCCTCGTGAGATCGATGAGTGGGACGTGCTCGATTCGCTGACCGCGCTCGTCGACAAGTCGCTCGTGCTCGCGGACGATCACGATGAAGAACAACGTTACCGCCTGCTGCAGTCGATGCGCGAATACGGTCTTGAACGCTTGCACGAAGCAAACGAAGGGAACGGCATTGCCGAACGTCACGCGCGCTATTACGCACAGTTTGTCGCGAACCTTCGGCCGCTCGTTGACGAGCTCGAAGACGAACGATGGAAGCGGCTCTGCGCTGAGGAGCTCGACAACATTCGGGCCGCGATCGACTGGACGCTCGCGCGCCGCAACGATGCGGCAGTCGGCATTGGACTCCTTTCGCATCTGGAATGGCCCGAGATTCTGACCGCGCCGCAAGAAGCGCTGCGCTGGTACGAGCGTGCCGCGCAAGAAAAGGACGCGATGCCCGACGCGATCGCGGAGGCTCGCATTTTGCGGCATTACGTGCTGCTGCAGTGGCTGGCGGGCCGCCCCCTCGCGGATCGCACGGCGACGGCGCAACGCGCCGTCGAGATTGCGGCGTCCACCGGCGACCGTGACGAGATCGCTCGGGCGCTAACTAATCTAGGCGCGTGCCATCAGAGCGGCGGTCAGTTCGACGAAGCCGAGACCGCATTCGCGGAGGCCTACGCGAGCTCGGAAAACCTGTCGCGGTTATCTCGCAATGCGGTGTTGCGAACATGGGCGGTTAACGACCTTCGCCGCGGTAACCCCGAACTGGCTCGCCGGCGCTTTCTCGACGTGGCCAGCTCTGAGCGGCCGGGAAGCGAAGCGCATGCAAGTGCGTTGCTCAACTTAGGCGAGCTGGAGTTTACGATAGGCAGCGTCGATGCCGCGCGCGAGGCCGCGCGCCGCGCATGCGAGACGTATCAGGCGCTGGGTTCGGCTCTTCTCGTCTTGGTGCTTGCGAATCTAGCGGCCTATGCGATGGCAGCGGGCGATCTCAACGATGCGCGCGCCCGGTTGCGAGAGGCGATGGGGAGGCGATACGAATCCGGTCGCTGGCTGGTCACGATTCTTGACCATCACGCCCTCTTAGCGGCTCTGCTCGGCGACTGCAATCGGGCAGCGATCCTCGTTGGTTTTACCGACGCACATTACCGTTCGCGCGGCGAGTCACGCCAGCCGACCGAACAGCGCGGCTACGAACGCCTCGCCGGGTTACTGGCAGGAGCGATTGAGGGCGCCGAACTCGAGCGATTGAGAGGGTTCGGCGAAGGCTTGACCGAGGAACAGGCCCTTAGCACCGCCGCGGCGATATATGAAAACGTGCAAAGCGCGTCACCCTGAGTTTCTTCGAAGGGTGGCCGACGTTATGAAAGGACGTTATTGTGTCCGATATGAAAGCGGAAGTTTCAAAAATTATTGAAGAACACCGGCATACCGTCGACGTACTCCATCAAAAACTCGCGGCGATAGCGGGCGTTGATAAGGAGCGACTTTCGCGAGCTGTAGCGAAGCTTAAATCCGCACACGAGACGTTTGCAGACGATGCACAGGAGTTCGTCATACACTCCACTTAAGGGTTCTTTCCGGCGAGCAGAGACTCCAGCGCCGATCCGATCGGCACGCCCACGCCCGTGCAAGGATTCCATCCCGGCGCGCCTTCATAGCGGCCGTTGCCTCCGGACGACACCGCGCGAAAAGCGCCATTCGCGCCTGCGCCGTATAGCAGCGGTGCGAAGAATCCGATGGGATGCCCGATCCGCTGTGCTAAACGCGCCGTGAGCGCTGCCCACATCGGCGCGACGGCGCTCGTCCCGCCCATTGCGAACGGCTCTCCGTTAAAATAGACGAGATAGCCAGGCGTAGCGTTCGCCGCGAAATCCGGAACACCGCGGCCCGCCTTGGCTTTATAAGCGGCCGCAACGGCGGCCGCGCTTCGCTGCCACGGCGGAACGCTGAAGCGATCGCTGAACCCGCCGCCGGTCTGCGGCCAGACGACTTCGGAACCGTCATCTGCAATCTGCGTCCCGCCGCAGGCGTGTGCGAACGGACTCGACGCCGGCGCGAGCACGTGCGCCGTTCCTTGGGGGTCGACTTCGGCTCCGTTGTCGCCCGACGCGCAAAAAATGCTCACGCCGGCTAACGCGGCGGCGGTGAATAGGTCGTTCAGAATCGCCAGCGCGCACGGCGTCCAGAGAAACTCCGGAAACCCGAAGCTGATCGAAACGATCGACGGCACGTGCGTCGTGTCGAAGAGCGCGTGACGCACCGCATCGAGCACACCGCGCTCGTCGTCGGGCGCGGCAAAGATGACGATCTGAGCGCCGGGTGCGAGCGCCCCGACGATCTGCGTGTCGATTGCCGCTTCTAGGTCTTTCGCGGTCTCGATGCCGTGCCGGAGTTCGGCATCGTCGATGCGCTTGACGATCGGCTTACCGGTGGCGACGCCTTGGCTTTTCATGCAAGCCGCGAAGTCATCTTCGCGAAACTCGCCGCGTAACTGCAGGATTGCGATCGTTTGACCCGAGCCGTCGACGTCGGGAAACGCGTAGCGCGCGGCGATATCCTTCGCCGACGGGGGCACTACGTGCGGCTGGAGTTTTCCGATCGCGTGTGAGCGCGGCCATTGATGAATGCCGAAAACGCCCTGTAGTATTTCGGCGATTTCCGGCGGCGCATGGAGCGAGTGCGAACGATGGCGGAAGCGGCGCTTATCCTCGAGCTCATAGATTCCGGCGGTTGCGCCGAATGCCTTAACCAGTTCTTGAAGCTCGCCCATCAGCGTCGCCGCTCGCCAGTGTGACGAAACGATTTCGATTCCGAACCGCTTACAATACCGGGCTAAGAGCTTGAGGTCGTCCGGATCGGCGCCCGTCTGCGCTTCGAGCTCCGTGCGACTCGCATACGCTCGCTTTTCCGGCAGCGTCGAACCCAACTCCATCGCTCGCCGTGCGTCGAGCTCACCGCCGCGGCGCGGGCGTAGCCACGCCGTTAACCACGCATCGGCTTTCGAGAGCTCCGCAACCGGCGTCGCCCCCGGCCAGATGGCCCGTTGCGTGTGCGGTATCGGCACTAAGTTGGATGTGGTCACGGGCGTTTGTTCGACGCGGCGAGCGGCCACTCACCCTTCGGGTCCAACGGTTATAAGTGAAACGTGATGAGAACTAAAGTCCTAAAACACCGGGCGTGTAGGCAGAACGGCGATCGGCTTTTCCTCTATTGAGAAAAAAGTCTCTGCTACGTCCTTCGAACCGAACTGATCCCGCGAAACCATCGCGAGGTGTGAGGTTGCGTCGGCAGCGAGGTTGCGCTGGTGCTCCGGCAGCTGCGTAATCAGCTCGTCGTATGGCTCCTGACCCGGCTGTTCGTGAAATGAGTATCCGGTTGTGAAGCCTTGCGCCCAGCGCGTTATTGCGCCCATCGTTGCCCGATAGCGAATCCAACGGTGCTTCTTCCATCCCTCGGGATCGACGGCGCCAGTCGCAAACCTCTCGACGAGTTCTGTGCCGGCCTTCAGGCCCAGCCCGCTCATTTCGCTAATCGTCTCGGGCTGCATATTCAGGTTTAGACCACCCTGATCGTCTGCTAGGCGAACCCCTACGATGCGGCTCGCATTACCAGGAAGTCCACCGAGCGTTACGTCTTGCCAGCCCCGAGCCGCATCGAGAATCGAGGATGCAAAAGCCAAGACGTTCCCTCGCGCATCGCCGCGGTCGAGCTTGTCCCACGGATTTACCGTGCCTCGTCGCGCCTCGCTCTCGATAAAAACGTCGCCTGGCGTGTACCGCGCCTTTCCGCTGGGTCTTCGGTGCGACTTATCGGGCCGGTCCATTTCCGACCCCGGCGCTCCTCCCAGCAGGTCCACTGCGAACGTTGGCCACCGAGGCAGCGGGCTGTCGAAGAAATGGATCGGGAAGTTACTCGTAAGGCCGCCGTCCGAAAACCACATGCGCTGCATTCTTCCGTTGGCATCCAACGCATAGAGCGGAAGCGCACAGAACAGCACTGGAAACGACATACTGAGCCGCGTCGCAACGATGATCGGCACTCTCCTCGCGGCTGGAAACCGATAGTACGCCGCACCGTTCGACAGCTTCGTTCTCGCGCCGAACCGGACCATGTGGCAAACGACCTTGGCAGAGAAATACTGGTCGAGATCCTTCTCGCGAAAATAGAAGGGCGGCCGCCGATGTCCATCCTCATCGAAATCGGTGTCGCAATCGTCGCATGGACTGATTCGCGCATGCGGGTCGAACGGAAGAGAGAACGGCCGGCCCAGAGTCAAGCAGGTCGTTACCATGCGAAAGTCGATGCCGCGATCGTGTTCGGTAGGCGTGTGCCAAGGCGGATTCTTCGACCCCCACAAGTCGCCGAATGTGAGCACCTGATCTTCTCTCGTGCCTGCAGTCTGCGCGATGAAGGCGTCTAGCCAATTAAAGAGCGGTGGGACGTCGGCGACTGGAATCGCGGCGGCGTCGGTAACCGATGTCATCCGTTCGTCGGCGTCGCGGCTATAGCCGTGACACCAGCCAAAATTGTTACGATTGAGCGTAGCAATTACTTGGTAGACGAACCACAACGTAACAACTACGGTCGAGGCGATCAGGCCGAATATCAGCGACACTAAAAGGCAATGCTCGACGCCCTCCGGAGATGACGGCGCGGCCGCCGCCACGATCGAGCCGAAAACAACGGCTACGCACAGCAAGGGAATCCAAAAGTAATGTGCGGTCAAAGCGCCGGCTAACCGGATCGCTTTGAGCAATATCGACCCATTTCCAATTAGCGTCAAAGCGACGTTGAGGAGAGGCCGCGCGACCGGATCGGCGGCGAAGAGCGCGAGTAACACGCCTTTTCCGCCCAGGAATCCAGGAAGCTTTGCAAGCTCGACATAGCCTTGTCCCGAGCCGTTCCTGCGCCGGTACTCGGCCGCAGCGGTGACTGCCGCTGCAATGGCGCCGACGGACGTCCCGCCGATGCTCTTGATAACATAAGATGTTGCGAGTTTGCAGATCGCGAGCGGATAAACGATTCCGCTCGTTACGCCGCCCTTCATAACGACGTCGCAAAGACGTCGTATGCGCTCATTTTGAAAATCGCCGATCGAGAACGTCTCGCGGACGCTCATACGCCCAATACTTCGAGATGCATTAGGCTAGTATAGCCACGCAGCTACTACCAGACAAGGGCTAGCGCGGACGTGAGGACCAGCGACGCGAGGTTTGCCGCTCTTAGAGGCTAAGTCGCGTGTAGTCCGTCGTCCAGACCGTCTCCCACGTTTTGCCGTCGTCGGCCGAGAAGGCTTCCTCAAAGCGAGGATGCGTCTTGCGCGCGTACCAGCGATAGCGAACGAGAATAGGCTTTCCGTTAAAGGTGTCCGGCGCGAGGAAATCGCCTACGCCATTTGCGTTAAAGGTGCCTATTTGCGGAAGCCCGGTCGCTAGGCCGTTCTTCTGCGTGCCCCAGTAGAGCAGCCATCGCTGCGTCGCGCTGTCGTAGAGCCGCATCGTCACTCCGCGAACGTACTGCGCCGGACAGCGCAGATCGCCGTCTTCGAGATTCGCGCTGCCGCTCCAGAACTGGTTCACGATCGAGGTTCCGTCGCACGAATACCACTGCCGTTCTGCGGTCAGCGGGCGCCGCATGCGCATGTAATGCGTCTTCCACGTGCCGGCGAGAAAGTCGAATCCGCGCGCCCCCTCGTCTCTGCGCTCGCTCGCGTTCCACACGCCCTTGCTGCTCGCGGGAACGCGCTCGTATTCGGTGGTCCAGTTCGTCTCCCACGTTTTGCCGCCGTCGGTCGAGAAGGCTTGCTCGAAATGCGGATTGCCATTGACTTTCGTCCACAGGAATCGCGTAATCTCCGGTTTGCCTTGCCAAGAATCGTACGCGTAGAACCGGCCGACGCCGTCGGCGTCGAAGTGACCGAGCTGCGGCGGCGGTGCGACGGCGAGCTTGCGCGTTCCCCACCAGAGCGTCCACTGGTGCGTGCGCGGATCGTATAGACGCAGCGTTAATCCTCCGATATAACGCTTCGGACAGCTGAGATCGCCGTCTTCGAGGTTGCCGCTGCCGCTCCAAAACGGACGGATGACCGACGTTCCGTAGCAGTCGTACCAATCGTGACTGTTCTCGAGGCGCTTCTTGAGCAGCCGATAATGCGTGCGCCACGTGCCGAACTCGAAGTCGAAGTCGTGGCTGCCGTCGCGCGTCGTAATCGCAACGGGAAAGTTGGGCTTAACGATCGCCGCGGGGATGGTCGCAGCGAAGGCCGGAACCGCCATCAGCACGGCCGACGCGAGGAGGACGTGTGCGAATCGCTTCATGCCTCGATTCTACGCAAGGATTGGCCCCTTGTAAGGCACCAATAAGGATCAGAATGAGGGAGCCAATGGATCTGGAGCCGCTCTTTCCCGATCGCGCCTCGGGCGAGGTGCTCGCAGCCCAGCTGGTGCGCCGCCTGCGAACCGCGATCGAGAGCGGGTTCTTTCCTCCGGCGTCGCGATTGCTGCCCAGCCGCGAGCTCGCGCGGCGCTTGGGCCTTTCGCGCAACACCGTTACGAACGCGCTTGACCAGCTCGTCGCCGAGGGGTATCTCGAAGCGCGCGTCGGTGCAGGCACGTTCGTTACGTCGACGATGCGCGAGGCGCGAGCGCGCGTCTCGCCGAGATCGCGGTCGCTGCCGAAGAATCCGGCGCGGCTTGCATCGGTGAAGATCGCGCTCGAGGCGGTCGGATCTTCCGCCGGCCCCTTGCGCAACGGATGTCCGGCGCTCGCGTCGTTTCCAGTGCGGACGTGGCAACGGCTCGCGCGCAAGCACCTCGCCGCGCCCGACGTCGCGACGCTCGACTACGGCGACGCCGCGGGTCTACTCGCGCTACGCGCTGCGATCGCGCGGCACGTGGCGCAGTTTCGCGGCGTTGTCGCCGACCCGGCCCGCGTGATCGTCGTCGAGGGGGCGCAAGGGGCGATGCAGCTTGCGGCCTTCGTGCTCGCGCAACGCGGAGACCGCGTCGCAATTGAGGACCCGTGCTATCAAAGCGCGCGGGCGATCTTCGCCGCGAACGGTCTCGTGCTTGAGGCGGTTACTGTGGACGACGACGGAATGCGCACGAGCGAGCTGCCCAAAGAATCGGCGCTGGCCTACGTTACGCCCTCGCACCAGTTTCCGCTGGGCGGAACGCTGCCGCTGGCGCGGCGCGCGCAGTTGCTCGAATGGGCGCGGCGCGTCGACGCGTATGTGATCGAGGACGACTACGACAGCGAGTACGACGCGCATCCGATTCCGGCGCTGCAGAGCCTCGACCGCGACGAGCGCGTGATCTACGTCGGCACTTTCAGCAAGACGCTGGCGCCGGGAATGCGGCTAGGCTACCTCGTCGTGCCCGAACACCTGGCACAGTCCTTCCGCTTCGCGCGCGAGCTCTTCAAGCCTCGGCTCGTCGGCCGCCCTACAAGCGACGCTGGCAGAGTTCATCGACGGGGGCCACTTCAGCCGGCACATCCGCCGAACGAGCAAGCTTTACGATCGCCGGCGAGCGATTTTGGTCGACGTTCTCTCGCGGGCGCTTCCGCGGGGATTCGCGCTGGGGCCGACACTCAAGGGGCTGCACGTCGCGGTGACCGCGCCGCGGAGCTTCGACGATGTGGCCTTCGCGAATTCGATGGCGCACGGTGAGCGTGTCTTGCCCATTTCGCAGATGTGCGTGAATCGAACCGATCGCCGCGGACTGCTTTTGGGATTCGGTTCCGACGATGATGCCGCGCTCGCCCGTTCCGCCAAGAACCTCGCCGCCGCGCTTCGCGGGCCGCGCGCTTAGGCCGTTCGGTCTATTTTCGTTGATGTAGGATGAAGCGGTTACCCTCCGGGTCTCGCGCAAAGCACGCCCAGCAAGGCGGGAACTCGTAGATCTCGGTAGCTTCGACTCCGGCGTCGACCACGTAGCGGCGCGTTGCGGTGATGTCGTCAACCTCGAACGCAGCGCCCGACGACGATCCCGGCGTGATGCCCAACGCCTCGCCGCTTCCGTCGAGCGCGAACGTCGCATTACCCAAATCGAATTCGATCCATTCGTCGTTAAACCACTCGCCTGGTTTAAGACCGAGAGTCTCACTATAAAAGCGCCGGGCATTCGGAACGTCGCGCACGTAGTAGACTAAAAAGGACAGCTCCTTGACCATACTCCAAGGTTCGACCGTACGTTTGCGCTCGTCCTCCGTGCTACTAATCCGGGAGCCGCCAGGATACCACGCGTGCCAATAGGAACGCCACGCCAGTGCGACTCGCCGAACTGTTGCAACAATATCGAGCGCGGGCACATCTTTCGCAAGAAGAGTTAGCCGAACGCGCGGGGATAAGCGCGCGCACCATCGGCGACATCGAGACGGGCGTCGCGCTTTGGCCGCGAGCGATCACGGTTTCGCTGATCGCCGAGGCGCTGAACCTTGACGCATCGGACCGCGAGACGCTGCGTTCGGCATCGAGCCGCCGCGGTTTGCGGCGCGGATCGAGCGCAACGATCCCCCAGACGGTCGAGTTGGTCGGACGCGATCGCGAGAAGGCCGCGCTGCGCGCGCTGCTGCTCGATTCGGCAACGCGGCTCGTGACGCTGACCGGCGGCCCCGGGGTCGGCAAGACCGCGCTCGCAGCGACCGTCGCCGCGGAGCTTACCGAAGCGTTCCCCGATGCGGTGCGTTTTATTGAGTTCGCGACGCTTCCCGACGCGATGCTCGCGCCGACGAAGATCGCGATCGCGCTCGGCGTGCGCGACGTTCGCGGAGCGTCGGTCGTCGCGTCGATCGCAGCGGCGATCGGCGATCGTCCGATGCTGCTGGTGCTCGACAACTTCGAGCGCATGACCGGCGCGTCGACAACCATCGCCGAACTGCTCGGCGCCGCTCGCAACGTCAAAATGCTCGTCACAAGCCGCACCGCGCTTCGACTCTCCATGGTGCGGCAGATGAAACTGGAGCCGCTGTCGTTCGAATCGAGCGAGCAGCTTCTCAACGCACGGGCCGGCGCGCCGATCGACGATTCGGACCTTGCCGATCTGACGCGGGCGCTCGGCGGCGTGCCGCTCGCGATCGAACTCGCCGCTCCGCTGCTGCGCAATGCGTCCGCGGCGGAGCTCACCGCGCGGCTGCAGCATCCCCTCGACGTTCTCGTGGCGATGCGCGACGCCGTCGGCTATAGCTACGGATTGCTCTCCCTGAACGAACGGCGGCTCTTTCGCGCGTTGGCGGTCTTCGACGGCCCGTTCACTGAGGACGGCGCGCACCGAGTTTCGACGGACGGCAGCGGCGGTACGAGCTCCGTTACGACCTTGCAAACGCTCGCGGCCTTGATCGACCGCAGCTTGGTCGGAGTGAGTGAGGATCCGGCGGGGGAGCCCGAATTCAGCGTTCATCCGCTCGTTTCGGAGTTTGCCTCTGAGGCACTCGAACGCGAACGCGAGAGCGAAGCCGCGTATTTGCAGCTCGCGGACTATTGCTCGGCGCTCGCGCGCGTGCCGCCGCAACCCGAGCCTTACGCCGATCCGGTGGCGCGCGCGCGGGTAAGCCGCGAATCGTCGCATTTCGATGCCGCACTCGGATGGCTGCGCGCGACGAAACACATCGCACGCGCGCTTTCGCTCGCAATCGAGCTCTGGCCGATTTGGTATCGTCGCGGAGCGACGGCGCACGGTTACGCGTGGGTACTCTCGCTGCTCGACGGCGAGAGCGCCGAGCCGGTCGACGAAGGTTTGCTCGCCGACGCTCACTGGGCCGCGGCAGGTTTGGCCGAACAGGCCGGTAAGTACGACGACGGCGAGCTCCACGGGCTTATAGCGCTCGAACAGAAGCGCACGTCCGGCGATCGCGCCGCACTCGCGTCGGTGCTGGCCGGCCTCGGCGTATGCGCGAGCAACAAGGGCGACTACGACGCCGCGCGGGACTATCTGGAAGAGTCGCTGGCGATTCGGCGCAACCTGGGTGACGGCTTGAACGTCGCGCGGGCACTCCTCGATTTCGGCACGCTCGCGTCAGACGAAGGCAGGTTCGACGTCGCAACGGCCGCGCTCGACGAAGCGCTTACGCTCTTTCGCGCGGCGGGACGCCGAATGGGCGGCAGCTCCAGCCTCGGAACGCTCGCACTCGTGAAGGTCCGCCTCGGCGCGCCGCGGCTCGGAGCCGACCTCGCGCGCGAGGCGGCACGTATCGCCGAAGAGATCGGCTTCAAAGATTCTGCGGACACGGCAAAGCTCACGCTAAGCCGCGCGTTAATCGAGTCGGGCGACGTGTCGGAGGCCCGGCACCTTCTCCTCGATCTCGCTACGGGCGACGCCAGCGGGGGCGCCCCGAGCGCGGAGACGCTCCGCGCGCTGGCCGAAGCGGAGTTTCACTTAGCCCATTCGGCACTTGCGGCGCGACTCGCAGGGGCGGCGGAGGGGGTGTCGCTACGGGTGATTCCTCTCGCCGATCGCCCGTCGCACGAACTCCTGGTAGCGTCGCTGCGCGAGGCTCTGGGTCCGGACTTCGATGCCCAATGGAGTGCCGGCTTGGCACGCGGGGCACGCGCAGTGCTCGGCGACGCGCAACTCCGTGAGTAACTTCGTGGAGGCGTAACCTCTCGTGGACGTACGTTGGAGTCACCAAACGGCGCTACAGAAAGGACTCCACCTCATGCGCAGCTTCTCGATCTCACGGCCGGTAATCGCCGGCGCAACGCTCCTCCTCGCTGCGACGGCCTGCTCGTCGTCATCGGCCCTCCCGCCCGCCGTTAGCTCCGGCGCCGGCGCAGCCCCAGCGGTCCATATTCCGGCAGTTAGCTTCAGCGCGAAGCCTGCACGAAAGCAGAAGCCGCTGCTCTACGTCGCAGTCACATTTGAAAATGAGGTCCTCGTTTTCGATCAGGGACAGAAAGGCAGCACGCCCAGGGCGACGATAACGTCAGGCCTCAACGAGCCGGAAGGCATCACGACCGACAAGTCAGGCAATCTCTACGTGGCCAACCAGAATTCGGTAACGATCTACAGTCCGGGAGCCACTTCGCCGAGCACGACGATCACCACGGGTGTGAACTCCGCTTCCGACGTCGCGGTCGATGCCGGAGGCAACATATACGTAACGAATAACGGCGGCGATTCGGGCCAGCAGTGGATCAACTTTTACCCCGCCGGATCTACGTCACCGACCTACACTTGGTATCCGCCGCAGTCCTCGGACGTGCTTACCGGCATCGCGCTGATCTACCCGGACGCAACCTCGATGTCGGACTTCTACGTCAGCTACTTCAACACGACGCAAGGTTACCCAATCGGCAGCGTTCTCGTCTGCGCGCCGTCGGACGGATGCCTGCCGACCGGATTGTCGATGGGCCAAACGGGCGGCATCACGGTCGAATCGTCAGGCTCTTCATCCCCGTTCGATTATCTCGCCGTCGACGACACCATTCCCGGCTTCGACAACGTCGTCAGCGGGAAGACCACCCAATTCAAGACAGGCGGCTTCCCCGACTATTTAACCTTCAACTCGGATCGCAGCGCGCTCTACATCAGCAACGAATCGAAGCCGAGCGTCGTCGAGTACGCATACCCATCGATGAGCGTCCTCAAGACGATCAGGTTTCCGAGGGTCAAAGGAGGCTACAACTTCAACGTGCCCGCGGGCGTGGCAGTCTCCCCGCCGGGGACGTACAACTAGGCTCGA
>DATASC010000221.1:0-8040 GCA_036269355.1 Candidatus Cybelea sp.
CCGCGTCGTCTTTGAAAAAGAACTCAATGACTCGCGGAACGAGCAGCGTTCCGCGCTGTAGGCTCGGATTACGCTTAACGAACGAGCCGGCCGCGACGCCTCGGGTGACGACCTCGAGCGGAATCATGTTGCAGCGCCGCACGACCATCTCGTTATCGTCGTCGTCCTCGCCGCCGTTGAGATAGTGGGTCGGCAACCCGCAGAGGTTGAGCAGGCGGAAGACGCGCGCAGTCGTCTGCGCCGCGAGCCGCCCCTTCCCGGCAATCTCGTTGCGCCGCGCGCCGTCGCCTGCGGAGATGTTGTCCATCTGTGCGACGACCAGCTGATGCGGTTGACCGGGGTTCTCGTGCAAAACCTTCGTCTTGCCGCGCGCGATCTCGATGCCTTTGTTCACGTGACGCGCACCTCGATTTGGCGTGGAAACGGCTCGAGGTTCTCGATGCGATCGGCGAGGAGCCGCGCGCGCTGCGGCGCGGTTCCTACCTGCGTACTCGGATCGAGCAGGCGCCTGATTTCGGCGGGATCGAGCAGCGCCGTCAACGCGCGATCCTCCGTGAGAAGGCGCGAAAGCGGATTATCCTCGCCGCGGCCGACCGCCGCCCACGCCTCCATCGATGCACTACGCAGTCCTTCGTGGAGCTGTTGGCGGTCTCCGCCGGCGCGGACGGCTTCGAGCATGACCGCCTGCGTGCCGGTGAATGGTGCGTAGCTTCGCAGGTTCGCAGCGATTCGGCGCTCGTCGATTCGCATGCCCTCGACGACGGTGCGAGCGAGCGTGACGATCTCGTCGGCGCAGAGCAATGCTTCGGGAAGCACGACGCGCCGGTTCGCACTGTCGTCCAGCGTGCGTTCGAGAAAGTTCGTCGCCGCGTTCTGCCACGTAACGTCTGCATAGGCGGGGAGCAAACGTGCCAGCGAACCGATCCGTTCGCTCAAGATCGGATTGCGCTTGAAGGGCATCACCGAGCTTCCGACCTGTTCCTTGCCGAACGGCTCGGAGATTTCGCCAAAGCCGGGGCTCGACAGCACCCGCATGTCGGCGGCGAACTTTGAAAGCGACGCTCCCAAACCGGCGAGCCCGGAGAGCAGCAAATAGTCGAGCTTCCGCGGATAGGTCTGTGTGCTGATCTCACGCGCCAGCAGACCGAAGCGTTCGAGCACGAATGCTTCGATCTCGCTCGACCGTCCGCTGTGGTGCAGGAGCCGTTCATACGATGCGGCGGTGCCGACGGCGCCGCGCAGCCCCTTCGTCGTCAGGTTCTCGAAGACGAATCGCAGCGTTGCATCGTCGACGAGCAGATCCTGAGCGTACGCTGCGAGCCGGTAACCAACGGTCGTCGGTTCGGCCGGCTGCAGGTGCGTGTAGGCCATGCAGATGAGGTCCGCACGTTCGCGGATTTTCGCCGCGAATGCCGCCAGCAGCAACCCGAGGTTTTGGCCGACGTACGCGAGCGCGAGACGCAAGCGATAGGTCTCGACGGTGTCCTCGATGTCCATCGACGTCGCCCCGAGGTGCAACTTTCCGCCGCCTCGCCGCGCCTGCTGCGCGAAGACCCGAATTTCTGCCATCAGATCGTGGTGGATCTCCCCCTCGATTTCGATGGCTGCTTCGACGTCGATCTCCCCGGCGTGCGCGCGCAGGTCGGCAACCTCGCCTTCGGCGATCAGTCCGTGCGCGGATTGCGCCTCGGCGAGCGCCACCCACACCGCACGCCAAAGCCTGCGGCGCGTCTTTTCGGAGAAGAGCACGCGCAGCGGCGCGCGTCCGTATCTCCACGAGAACGGAGAGGCGTAGGACTCATAATCCATGGATGAGGTTGCCCTTCGCCTCACGGGAAGCTGCCGCCTCGTCACCGTACAGCATGCGAATGAGAGGTACGGCGGCACGGTTGATCGCCGCCGCGATCGTGCTTGCGGCCTGCACGAAGACGGGAGGCGTAACGTCGGGCCGGCATCCTTGGACGGTGCCGGGCCTGCTTCGCGTCGCGGTCCCCGAA
This sequence comes from Candidatus Cybelea sp., assembly GCA_036269355.1. Lineage (GTDB taxonomy): Bacteria > Vulcanimicrobiota > Vulcanimicrobiia > Vulcanimicrobiales > Vulcanimicrobiaceae > Cybelea. The sequence continues at coordinate 1,998 of DATASC010000221.1, forward strand.
GAACCCAAGAATCTGAACCCGCTGCTCGCGGGGACGACCGTCGAAGTCTTCATCGACCGGCTCATGTTCGAACCGCTGCTCTCGGCCGATCCGCGAGGGAATCCCGTTCCGATGTTGGCGGCAACGGTCCCGACGCAAGATAATGGCGGCGTCTCGCGCGACGGACTGACGATCGTCTACCATCTCCGCGGCGACGCGCGTTGGAGCGACGGGGTCCCGGTCACCGCGCGCGACGTACTGTGGTCGTGGCAAGCGATCGAAAACACGCGCGACGACGTCGTTTCACGCCACGGGTACGACGACGTCCGAATCATCGAGACTCCCGATCCGCACACCGTCATCGTCCACTTGAAACGACCGTTCTCGCCGTTTGTGAACACGTTCTTTGCCGAAAGCGACCAGCCGTACGAAATACTGCCGGCTCACTCCCTCGACGGTTATCCCGATATCAACCAAATCTCTTTCAACGAACGGCCTCTCGTAAGTGACGGGCCGTTCCGTTTCGTCTCGTGGCAGCGCGGCGACCGCATCCTGCTCGACGCCAACCCCTCGTTCTTCAACGGTCCGCCGGCGCTAAAGCGCGTCGAGATCGAGTTCGTATCAAACGAAGAGACTGCGGTGAATCTGCTGCGGTCGCATTCCATCGACTACATCCAGCAGCCGTCGATCGGAACCTTTCCCGCGCTTCGCACGCTGACCGACGCGCGCGTCGTTTGGGTCAACGTCAACGGCTATGAAGGGATCGAACTCAACCTTTCACACCCGCCGTTGGACGACACGCGAGTGCGAAGGGCGATTGCGGCCGCGCTCGACAAAGCGGCATTTACCGTCGAGGTCACGCACGGGCAAAATACCACCGCGACCGAGGACCTGCCGAACTGGCTGTGGGCCTTCGACCCCTCGGTGCGCTCCGTTCCGTTCGACCCCTCATCGGCGCGAGCGCTGCTCGCAAGCGACGGATGGATCGCCGGTCCCGACGGAGTCGTGCGAAAGGCTGGGCAGCCGCTCGAGTTGACGCTAACGACCGATTCCGTAACTGCGGCGCACCGCGCCGACAGCCTACTCGTGCAAGCCGCGTTGCGGCGAGTCGGAATCTCGGTGCACGTGAAGTACTATCCGCTCGACCTTCTTTACGCGCCGGCCGGAATGGGCGGCATTCAACACGGCGGAAAGTTCGACATCCTCGTCTACACGTGGTACGCGGGCATCGATCCGGACAACTCCTCGCAGCTTACCTGCGAGAACTTCCCGCCCCACGGCTACAACGACATGCGCTATTGCAGCCGCCGAATGGACGCCCTGCAGGCGGTTGCGTTAACGCGCTACGATCGCCGAACCCGCAAGGCGGCATACTCGAAGATCGAGCACCTTCTCTCGGTCGACAACCCCTCCGTTTACTTCTGGTGGCAACGGCAACAAGAGGCGATAAGCGCCGACTTCCACGGCTTCGCACCGAATCCGGTAATCGAGTCGTGGAATGCCTGGCAGTGGAGTATCTAGCGCGTTTCGTTTCTAATCGCGGGCGTGCACACGGCGACGAACGCAATCGCAACAAAGCCGACGACCGACAGCACCATGGCTTCATACGGCGAACGATGGTCGGCAACCCAACCAAAGAATAGCGTACTCGGTGCGACACCGGCGAGTACCAAAAGGCGTACCGCGCCCATCACGCGTCCGACCATCTCGGGCGGCGTGACGCGCATGCGAAAGCCGAGAATTTGTGCGACTTCGAAGTTGCTAAGCGCATTCGCACTGCCCCAGAACAGTGCCGCGAGCCAGACGTTGGGGACGAGCACGACCGGAATGTAGAGCAGCGCGTCAAACACGTAGGCGATTGTGAGCGCGCGTCCGAACGGCCAGCGGTTCGGATACCGTGCGGCAAGAGTCGCGCCCGCGAGCGACCCCAGCGCGGAGATGGCGAAAAAGATGCCGACCTGCTGATCGGTCGCGGCGAATCCCTTCTTCAAGAACGGGATCAGGATTGCGTAGCCGCCGAATCCGAAGATGTTGAGCGAGAATCCGATTAGGGCTTGCGATCGCATGCCAAGGTCGCCCCATAGCTGACGATACCCGAGTGCGACGTCGTCGATCACGTGGCGAAGCGACGGGGGCCCGGCGATACGCTCGGGTCCGAGCGACGGAATCCATACGAGCGAAAGTTGCGAAGCGAGATACGTGAGCGCGTTAATCGTGAGCGCGGGCAGCGGCCCGAAGTAGGCAAAGAGCGCGCCGCCGATAGCGGGGGTGATCAAGTTTGATGTGTTTTCGGCGGTCATGAGAATCGCAATTCCCTTCGTCGCCTGATCGCGGCCGAGAAGATAGGGTATGCTCGGCGCCTGAGCGCCGAGAAACCCGGCCGCACAGATCGAGATGACGACGAGGCCGCCATAGATCATTGGAAGCGTCAGCACGTGGAGCGCATACGTAACTGCAAAGCAGCTCATGACGACGAACCGCACCGCGTCGCAGCCGATCATCAGCCGGCGCCGGTCGATACGGTCGGCGAACGATCCGCCGACGACCGCGAAAAGTGAAAACGGGGCGAACTCGCAGATCAGCGCCGTGCCGGTGGAGAGGGCGGAGTGCGTCAGGTGATAGGCGAGCAGCGGAACGGAGAGCAGGCGCAGCCCATCGCCGATATAGCTGAACGACTGGCCGGCGAAGTATCGGCGAAAGGCGACCGACGCGAAAACGCTCGGCGCGCCGCGGGCTACCGCGCCCATCGCTAGCGCCGCGAGAGGCCGGCGAGCTCGGCGGTAATCCGATCGACGAGCGTGCGCTGGTCGTCGGGATCGCTTCCGGCTCGGCCGGTCACGATCGCTTCGATTCCGCGGAGGGCACGCTCGTATGCGACCCGCGCCTTTCGCTCCCCAACGCGATTCGCGACAGGGCGCAAAACGCGTTCCCGCCAGCGCGCACGAGGCGGTAACTCGCCGCCACGCGCCAGCTCCCAGAGGTTCATGCACTCGCTCGCGAGCGCCGAGAGCAAGCCCACTCCGGCCCGCGAATCGTTCGCGAACGACTCGTGCGCGATTGCGAGCGCCTCTTCGACCTTGCCTTCCGCCAACGCGCTGGCATAGCGATACGCCTTGGGATCCTCGATTGCGATCGCCTCACGCTCGAGGTCCTTCAGCGTGATCTTCTTTCCCATTAATGCGAGCTTCTCGAGATCGTTGCGCACCGCGGCGAGTTCCGCGGTGCTGCGTGCCAGCTCGTGGATTGCGCGCGGCTCGGCTTTCACGTTCAGCTCTTCCAACGTCTCCTCGACGAATCGCGCGCGCTGCTCTTCGCTTGCGGTCGTGTCTATTCTGAGTGCGGCGCGTCCCGCCAAGACCCCGAACGATTGCGGACCCTTGCCGCGCGCGGGCAGCAAATCCAGCAGCACCAGCGTGCTTCCCTCGGGCACGTTCTGCGCGACCTCCCAGAGATCGCGACGCGGTTGGGCGCGCATCGTTTGCGTCTCCAAAACGACGACGACGCGACGGTCGGCCAGAAACGGCATGGCCTGCAGCGCCTCCGCCACCCGTCCGGGGTCGCCCGCCTCCTCGGCCGAAAAACGTTCGAGGTTGAGATCGCGCACTTGCGGCGGCAGCAGGCGGTCGAGCAGCACTTCGAGCGCGCGCTCGGCCAGGGCGCGTTCGCTGCCCTCTATGACCACGAGTTTGCCGATCGCCGGCCCTCGATCGAGAAAGTCGTAGACCTTCAAAACGTCGGCCGCCCGCGCTCCAGAATGCGTGGCGCGAACTCGAGCGCCGGAATCGATTCTACGTACGGCGGCCGCAGAATGCCGTATTCCGTAACGAAGGCGGTGACGAGCCGTCCCGGCGTCACGTCGAAGGCTGGATTGTAGACGGCGGCGCCTTCGGGCGCCGTCCGGTTGCCCGCGAATGCGGCGACTTCTGCGGCGGCGCGCTGCTCGATCGGAATTGCGGAGCCGTTTTCGGTCCGAAGATCGAACGTCGAGCGCGGGGCGGCCACATAAAACGGTATGCCGTGGTGCGCCGCGAGAATCGCCAGTCCGTACGTTCCAATTTTGTTCGCCGTGTCGCCGTTGCGGACGACGCGATCGGCGCCGACGATGACCAAGTCGATCCGCTCTTCTTTCATCGCAAGCGCTGCAGCTGAATCCACGAGCAGGACCGCGTCGACTCCGGCATCGTGCAGCTCCATATAGTTCAGCCGGGCACCTTGAAGCAGCGGACGGGTTTCGTCGACGTAAACGCGCGGCTTTTTTCCGCCGCGCTGCGCGGCGACGATCACGCCTGCGGCCGTTCCGCCGCCGGCGGTGGCGAGCGGACCGGTATTGCAATGGGTGAGGATGCGCGCACCTTTGCCGACGAGCTCGAGTCCGTGGCGCGCGATCGCGGCGTCGATCGCGATCTGCTCTTCGTGGATCGCGCGCGCCTCGCGCAGCAGATCGCTCGAGGCGAGGACGCGATCGACGGCCCAAGCGAGGTTGACCGCCGTCGGGCGAGCGGCGCGCACGCGTCCAGCAGCCGCCTCGAACTCGTCGTCTGAGGACGCCGTCGAGCGGAGCAGCGCAACGCCATACGCGGCAAAGACGCCGATGCAGGGCGCGCCGCGAACCGCGAGGCTTTTTATCGCGCCCACGATATCGTCGACGGTCTGTGCCCGAACGTAACGAACCTCGTGCGGAAGCAGGCGCTGATCGAGATAGCGAACGGCGTCGCCATCCCACTCGATCACGGTAATGATGCGTTCACCTTCCTGCGCCCCGGCGCAGGGCGCGTTCAGACCCCGGCCGGTACCTTTGCCGAATAACAGGACCGGCAGTACACGGGCCGATCGCCGCGCGGGCGGAACGGGACCGTCGTCTCGACGCCGCAGGCAGCACAGACGGCACCGTAGCTCGGCCGCGACTGAACGTTTGCGGGCCGCTCCGCGCCTTGAGCCCTCCGGGCTTGGCGGCACTCCCGACAGCGCTGCGGCTGATTCGCGAACCCCTTCTCTGCGAAAAAGATTTGCTCTCGCCCGGTGAATGCGAATTCAGTACCGCAATCCTTACAGCTAAGAATCTTATCTTCCAACGCTTTACTCCCCGTGCAGCTCGAACTGGGCTACATGCGACCAAGGGTACTCAGTTCCTGCGACCTTGGTCGCTATCGGGAGCCGGGGCTGCGCACAGGACCTGGGCCGCCGCGAGCGCCGCCGCAAACCCTTTGTCGCCGCGCTCCGGGGCCGCGCGTTCTTGTGCTTGAGCGAGATTCTCCGTGGTGAGCACGCCGAACCCGATCGGGGTCCCGGTCGCGAGCTGAACCTCCATGATCCCGCGCGCGCACTCGCCGGCAACGAAGTCGAAGTGCGGCGTCTCCCCACGAATGACGACGCCGAGCGCGACGACCGCATCGAAGCGCCCCGAAGCGATGAGATTGCGGCACGCTAGCGGCAACTCGAAGCAGCCCGGCACGTCGAAGACTGCGATGCCCTCGTCTTCTACGTTACACGCACTCAGGGCCCGTTTTGCCCCATCGACGAGCGTGCCGGCAAGCTCTTCATAGAATCGCGCCGCCACTATCGCGAATCGGCGCCCCGCGCAGTCGGGTATCGGTAGGATGCCGCCCGCGGCCTTCACGACGCTGCGACTTCGTCGATCATGTGGCCGAGCTTCGAGCGTTTGGTATCGATGTAGTGCTTGTTATGCGCCGTCGGTGTCGTCTGCATCGGCACGCGACCGACGATTTTCAGTCCGTAGCCCTCGAGCCCGAAGATCTTCTTGGGGTTGTTCGTGATGAGCTGCATCTCGCGCACGCCAAGATCGACGAGGATCTGCGAGCCGATGCCATAGTCGCGCTTGTCGACGGGCAAACCCAGCGCAACGTTGGCCTCAACGGTATCGGCGCCGCGGTCTTGCAGCTGATAGGCGCGAAGTTTGTCGGCGAGACCGATGCCGCGCCCCTCTTGGCGCAGATAGAGAAAGACGCCGCGACCCTCGCGAGCGATCATCTCCATTGCGCCGTCGCGCTGGGCGGCGCAGTCGCACCGGATCGAGTGCAGCGCGTCGCCGGTCATGCATTCGGAG
>DATASC010000222.1:0-5718 GCA_036269355.1 Candidatus Cybelea sp.
TGCTTCTTGGTGCGCGCGGCGTCGAAGTAGGGCGCGACCTTGACGACGGGAAACCCGGGCCCGGCGCGCTCGGCGAGGATGGTGTCGACGGCGTCGAGGACCGCGCGCGTCGGCGGGCGGAACGAGATGGCGACCCGCGGATCGCCGCGCCGCGCGAGCGCCGCGACGAGGAGCGCCGCGCCGAGACCGGCTAAAAAACCCACCATCGGCAGCACCCCAATCGCCGCGCCGGCGAGCACGGAGAGCGCGATGGCCGCAGCCGCCGCGGCGCTGACCCCGGTAAGGTACGGATCGGCGAGCGGATTGCGCAGCATGCCCTGCAGCATAGCTCCGCATAGCGCGAGCGACGCGCCGACCGTCGCCGCGATGCAGACTCGCGGCAGACGCAACTGCCAGACGATCGCGTAGATCACGCTCCCGCGATGCGGATGGACGAGCTCGCCGGCGATCTGCACGATCGAGAGCTGCGTACCGCCGACGAGCAGGCTGACCGCAGCGGCCGCGGGCACGAGCAGCGCGAGCGCGACCGCGGTCGGCGGTTTCACCGGCTTCGCATCTCGATCGCGAACGAACGCCCGGGCATCGGGTATCCGGCGTAGACCGCGTAGCGATCGTTGCCGAGATTGTAGCCGCGCAGCGCGACGATGACGTGCGAGCCGATCCGGTAGCCGGCGTATCCGTTGACGACCGTAAACGTTGCCGGTTGATAGACGGCATACGCCGCAGGAAGATACGGGTACGGATTCTCTTGCGGTCCTTGCGTATCCGCTACGACGTTGAATCCGTCGAAGCGGCTTTGCGGCGGCGCAATGTAGCGCAGGCCTATGTTTACGGCGAAGACCGGGCCGCGCCCGGGAAGCCGCGTATCCGTGTCGAGATCTTGCGCGCGATACAGGTTCGTAACGCCTAAGGTGGCGACGTACCCGTTCGCAGGCGGAGTCGACGCTTGCAGCGTCAAGCCGGCAATCGACGCATGTCCGACGTTCTCGGGGATGTAGTCCGGCGGCGGCGAGACGATGAAGTTCGAGCCGCTCATCGCGAACCAGCCAAAGCTGACGCCGCCGGCGAGCGTGGGCGCGACAATCGTCGCGTCGGCGACGCGCGTCCGCTCCGCTACGAGATTCGGATTCGAGAAGCCGGGATAGTAGAGTTCGTCGGCCGTCGGCGCCCGAAAGGCCGTCGCGGCGTTGATCTTTAGCTGCAAGCCGGCGCCCAGGGGCGCGACGCCGCCGAGCGAAGGCGAATACGCGCCCCCAAGTCCGCCATCGCGCTCCGCGCGCAGTCCTGCGTAGATCTGCTCGCCGCGCTCGCCGAACCATTGCTGCTGTACGTAGGCCGCGGTCTGCGCGTAGGGGTCGAAAATCGGCGCGTCGTCGGCGGAGAGCGGCGAGCCGCCGCCGGTCCCCGCATCGACGCGCGCGATTCCGCGCATTAAGTCGACGCCGTAGACGAGACGCTGGTGGTCGTCGCCGGTCACGTTGCGCAAGCTTGCCATCCAATGCTGATCGTACAGCGCCTGCGCGTACGGCGGATTCGAGGTCATGCCGGGTCCGGGAGTCGGATACGAGTTGGGGCACGTGTAGTCGACCGGCGTGTCGCACGTGTACGTGAGGTTTTGCGACGAGTCGCCGAGATCGAGCGTCGTCGTCGAACGAGCGCCTTTGTGCGCGAGGTTCAGGCGCAAGTCGCGATTGACGTTGCTCTGCTCGCTCGTCAGCGAAACGTAACCGAGCTGACCCGGCGCGCCGTTGTTTGCGTCGGCGAGGTCACCGCTCAGGGTTACGTCGATTTTGCCGATGGAGTGCGAGTAACGCGCAGATACGCTGGTCAAACCCGCTTGTGCGTTTTGTCGGTTAGGTGCGTTCTCGACCGAGTAATCGTTCGTCGCATAGGTGCGCTGAAACGTCAGATAGGGCGTCTGAAAGAGATACGATTGTTCGTTGAACGATCCGGTGGCGATCGTCGCGGCGCTCGTAGCGGGCGGATTCGCCGTGACGATGTTGATGACGCCGCCCATGGAACCCGAGCCGTAGAGCGTCGAGCCGCCGCCTTCGACGATCTCGATGCGGTCGATACCGCTTGTTGCGAACTGCTCGAGATTGATGCCGTCGATCTCTCCTCCCGCCATCGGGAGACCGTCGACGAGTACCAATATCTGATCCGACGTGCTGCCGCGCATGCCGACCGTCGCCGCTGCACCGAACGCGCCGTAACGGACGACGTTGACGCCGGGGACCGATTCGATCGCATCGGCGACGGTGCGGTCGCCGTCGCGCGCGATCTGCGAGGACGTAACGACGTAGGTCGTGCGAGCGGTGCGCGCGACCGATTCGAGCCCACGGTCGCTCGTGACGACGTGCGCGATTTCCGGCACGGCGCTGGGAGACGGAGAAGGTGAGGGTGAGGCGACGGAGACCGCCGCAATCAGCGTTGGGAGCATCGCAATCCTTTCCTTGGCGCGAGGCGGATTATGCAGACCGCGTTTGCGACGATATCCTGACTCGCGGATCCTCACCGGTGCTCGAACCTTCCCATCCGCAGATAGTGGTTCGAGCGGCTCCCCGCATACAGTGGCGCGACCGTGCCGGCCTCACACCGGCTTCCCGCGCAAACGTACGAGCGGAATTGCGCAAAGGGCGGCGCGGTCCTTCTTGCGTACTGCGTGGGAGTGCGTACGATCGGCTCGTTCTTGCTCGCGCTCGGCGCTGGGGTGCTGCTTGCCGGCTGCTCCGCGCGTTCGACGGCGGATCGCGCTGCGGCGTCCAATTCGGCCACGCGGCTGATCACGCTCGTCCCCTCGTTTGCCGACGACGCGTATGCCATCGGCGCGGGTGCGCTGCTCGTCGCAGTCTCTTCCTATACCGACGCCCCGCGGGCAAAGTCGCTTCCACGCGTCGCGGACGCGAGCAGTGTCGACGACGAAGCGATCGTTGCGTTGCGGCCGACCGTGGTTATCGGGATACCGGCGCAGGCGCGCTTGACCGAGCCGCTGCGGCGGGCGGGTATCCGCGTCGTTCTGCTCGCCGACGATTCGTTCGCTTCGATCTTTGAAAACTTGCGCCGCATCGGCGCGCTTACCGGCCACACGCGCGAAGCGGAAGCGACGATCGCGCGGCTGCGGCGCGATACCATGCGTCTGCACGCGCGAACCGCTTACTTCCCGCATCATCCCAGCGTGTTCGTGGTGCTCGGCAGCGGACCGATTTGGACGGCCGGCGCGGCGTCGTACATCTCCACGTTGATCGACCTGGCCGGGGGAACGAACGCCGCGGACGATCTGCACATGGCATATGGTGTCTATAGCGCTGAGGCGCTCGTCCGGCGCCAGCCGGACATGCTCGTCGCCGACGCGGCGGTACATCTGAGCGGCGCGCTCGACCGCGAGCCGTGGCGCAGTCTGAGCGCCGTAAGGCTGCACCGAGTTTACGACGTCGACCCAAAGATCATCGAGCGTCCGGGGCCGGCGTACAACGAAGGAGTGAAGTGGCTGTTAAATCGGATCGCACCGCTCGCAAGCGCAGCTCCGTGACGGAGCGCGCGCTCGTCGTAGCGGTCGAGACGCGCGCGCTGCGACCGTCGATCGATACCGAGCTGGACGAGTTCGAAGCGCTCGCGGAGGCGGCCGGCGCAAAGATCCTCGATCGCGTGGTGCAACGGCGCGATACCGTCGATCCGGCGACGCTCGTCGGGAGCGGCAAGGCGGTAGAGCTCGCCGAGCGAGCCAAAGAACTGGGCGCGACGCTGCTGTTGGTGCTCAACGATCTGCGGCCGCGCCAGCGCAAGAATCTCGAGAAGACAATCCCGGTGCCGATCGTCGATCGCACGATGCTGATCCTCGACGTGTTCGCCCGCCACGCACGCAGTCGCGAGGGGAAGCTTCAGGTCGAGCTCGCGCAGTTGCGCTACCGGCAATCGAATCTCATCGGCATCGGCGCCGACCTATCGCGGCTCGGCGGCGGCATCGGGACGCGCGGTCCCGGCGAGACGAAGCTGGAAGTCGACCGGCGTCGCATCGGCGAGCGGATTGCAGCGTTGAATGGCATGCTCGACGACGTGCGCCGCCAACGCGCCGTTCGGCGTTCCGCGCCGCACCGAGAGCCGCTCGTAGCGCTGGTCGGCTACACCAACGTCGGAAAGTCGTCGTTGCTTAACGCTTTGGCGCGAAGTCAGGCCTTCGTCGCCGATCAGCCTTTTGCAACGCTCGATCCCACGACTCGGCGCGTCTATCTCGCGCCGGGAGAGTACGTTCGCATCGCCGATACGGTCGGCTTCATCACGGATCTGCCGAAGGATCTCGTCAATGCGTTTCGCGCGACGCTGGAGGAGCTCGGCGAGGCCGACCTCATGCTGCACGTGCTCGATGCGAGTAATCCGCAATGGAGACGACAGCAGCATGCGGTTGACGAGATTCTACACGATCTTCAGCTCGATAAGGTGCCGCGTCTGCTCGTTTTCAACAAGTGCGATCTGAGCGCGCCCGACGCGCCGAACGAACTACCGGGCACCTTCTGCGTGAGCGCAAAGACGGGTGAAGGCCTCGGAGCGCTTCGCGCCGCACTGATCGAGTGCCTCAAATGATCCTCCGATTTGCAAGCGCACTTACGTTGCTGCTTCTCGTTGCGGCCTGCGCCCACGACGCCGACGACGCATTCGTATCGTCGGTTCAGCGTTTACGCCCCGCGGTCGTACTCTTGTCGATGCGCGTGCCGCCCGAACACAAGAAGGACAAGTACGACGAGGCCTACGCGACCGGGTTCGTCGTCGCGACGGGCAACTGGGGCAGCGACATTCTCACGGTGCAGCATGCGATCGACGGCGCTTGGGATCTTCACATCACGATCGGCAACCATGCGCTCTCGCCGGCGCGCGTTGTCGCGGCAAACGAAGACCTCGATCTTGCACTCCTGCGGACGCCCCGCCATCCGCTGCCGACGATTGCGCTAGGGTCGTCGGCGCATCTGCAAGGCGCGATAGGACGAGAAGTGGGGCTGCTGGGCTATCCGGTTCCGGACGAGTTCGACGATGAAGGTTTAGGCTTAGCGACGTCGCTCAACACCGGGCGTCTTTCCTCAATCCGCAAGGACGCGCTGGAGGTGTCACTTTCGATCGTTCCAGGCGAAAGCGGAGCTCCGGTCTTCATTGCGACGACCGGCGAAGTGGTAGGCGTCGCTGAATCGCGTTTCGACGAGGAGCGAAGTATCGGCTTCGCACTGCCTGTGGACGACGCTAAGCGGTTTCTGCACCGATACGATCGCCTCCACGGGTTTTAACGACGCCACATTTCAGCGCCTGATGGGCACTATTGATTTTGCCGGGGGATACTACATAAGGGCCTTCAAACTTCCGGTTCTGGCCAGCTACAAACGTCCGGGCCGCTCCGCGTTCGGAGCCTCAGTTTCGACTGTCAGACTTCGGCGCTTTGCGTTCGGGCGCTAGCGACGAGTTTTTGAATTTCAGGATCAGTCGCGCTCTTAAATCGATCAAGGATCTCGTCATACGCTGCTCTTGCTTCATTAGTTCGGCCGAGCTGAGCCAGGATGTCGCCCTTGCGATCGAGCGCTATGGCGACCTGTTTGTCGAGTATTGGTTCGCCCGTGTCCGCGTACCGAGATACAACATCGTCGCTTACCGCCAGCGCTTCGTCGTTTAATCCCACGCTGTGCGAGCGACGGTCAGCCGGTTGCCGAACGATATGCGTAACCAAGTGTGATCGCGATA
>DATASC010000223.1:0-16510 GCA_036269355.1 Candidatus Cybelea sp.
ACGCTGCCGAGCAAAGGGTATTTCGAACCCGAAGCCCAGCCGCCCAAGCAGATGCCGTAAACTCCAAGCGACGTGATCGCGAGTATGAAGAGAATGCCGGCGTTCACGTTGCCGATCGACCACGCCGCGCCGTTAGACGCACCGAACGGAATGATCGCATATACCGAAAACGCAGTCAGCAGCGAGATAAACGGGGCGAGCTTGTAGAGCAGCGGATCGGCGGTCTCCGGCATCAGGTCTTCCTTGAGCATCAGCTTTGCGGCGTCGGCTGCCGGCTGCAGCATGCCCCACGGACCAACCCGATTCGGTCCCGGCCGAAGCTGCATCCAGCCGAGAATTTTGCGCTCGACGAGCATAGCGTACGCAAACGTCGTGACGACGACGAACAGCAGAATCGCCGATTTAACCAGGACGATGATCCACCACGGCATCGCGCTACGCCCGTATCCCGGCGAGCGTCGGATCGTGCTGCCACGTTCCGCCGCCGGAGAGAATCGGCGCGCCCCTGTCGCCCTCTCGGTTGTCACCCTGAGCCTGTCGAAGGGCGGCACCGCCGTCAAAGCGCGCATCGCCGAGCGCGAAATCGGAGTCCTTTGCCGCGAACCTCACGACCAACCCGTGAAGTTCGTCGTCCGCCGGAATGGAGACGCCGAGCTGACCGGCGAGACCGGCGAGCATCTCGTAATCCGAGCGCACCGAGTCCGGCGCGGTAAGCGAAGCGTTCACCGGAAGGAGATCGCCGCCGAGACCCATCGTCATGCCTTCCTTCTCGAACGCGCCCTTTGCCGGAAGCACGAGCGTCGCGCGCTGCGCCGTCTCCGTCATAAAGAGCTCGCTCACCACGAGGAACGGTACCTTGTCGAGCGATTGCGCCGCCGCGGATGGATCGACCGCGTTGCGTGCGGGATTGGCCCCGAAGATCGAGAGCACGTCGAGTTTTCCGGCGCGTGCGGCGTCAAACATCGCGTAGGTGTCGAGACCGGCGTCGGCTGCTGCATAGCCTGGGCCACTAAACGGAAGCATCCCCATCGCCTCCGCGCCGCGCGCGTTCGCCTGTTCGCTCGCGACGTACGTGTATAGTTCGGCCGCGGCGTGGAATGCCTTCGCGTACTCCCGCGCTGTAGCGGCGTCAACGCCGTCCCATACCAGTGCCACGCGCTCGACGGCGCCGAGAGCACCGCGCACAGTGTCGTAAGCCTCCGTCGCGCTGCGCGCCTGAACGATCTTTGCGCCGTTGCGAAGCGCGGCTTTTCGAAGACGAAGCCAGAGCACCGGCGCCCGTTCCTCCGGCGACTCGCCGACGATGACGATCGCTTGCGCATCGTCGATGCGCTCGAGCGGCGCGAGCTTTACGCCAGGAGTCGCCTGCCGCTGCCGTCCGGCACGCCAGTCGAGATTCGCGACTCCGGCCTCGCGGAAGAGGTGCTGCAGTGCGAATGCCTCTTCGTTCGTCAGCCGCCCGCCGCCGATCGCGCCGGCGCTCGCCGGACCGTGCGCCGCGATTGCGTCGCGTATCGCCTTCGCCCATAAAATGTACGCGTCGTCCCAGCCGATCTGGATGAAGGCGCCGTCGCGACGATACAGCGGCTGCGTTAGACGCTCCGGCGAGCTGTAGAATCCGATGTTGTAACGTCCGCGGTCACAGAGCCAGCCGTCGGAAATCGCGTCGTCCTCGACCGACATCGTCCGCAGCAGCGTTCCATAGCGAACGTCGGCGAACTGCTGGCAGCCGACGGAGCACTGCGTGCAGGTCGTCTGCGTACGATTCAGGTCCCAAGGGCGGGACTTGAAGCGATACGTCTTCGAGGTCAGCGCTCCGACCGGACAGAGCTCCGTGACGTTACCGGTGAAATTGTGGCGGTACGGAAGCCCGGTCGCCGTCGCGATGATGTCGCGCGCTCCGCGATCCTTTACGACGAGCTGCCGTTCGTCGGCGATGATGTCGTCGAAGCGGACGCAGCGTTGACAGACGATGCAACGCTCTTCATCGAGCACGATCGTCGGCCCGAGATCTACCGCCTTGGGCTTCGAGAGCTTCGGGTCGGCGACGTCGGAGGTGCCGCGCGCGTACGCCATCGAGTAATCTTGCAACTCGCACTCGCCGCCTTTGTCGCAAATAGGACAATCCAGCGGGTGGTTGACCAAGAAGAGTTCGAGCACCATGGCGCGCGCTGCATCGACCTTCTCTCCGACCGTACGCACGACCATCCCGTCGGTCGCAACGGTGTTACAGGCGATCTGCAGCTTCGGCATGCCTTCGATTTCAACCATGCAGATACGGCAGAGTCCCGCCGGGCCGAGTTTCGTGTGATAGCAGTAGATCGGTATCTGCTGCCTGATGAGCTTCGCGGCCTCGACCAGCAGCGTGCCCTTCGGCACCGTTACCGGTACGCCGTCGAACGTAACCGTCACCATCTCCGTGCTCGATGCGAGCAGTGGCGCGCTCATACCGGCTGCGGTTCCTGCGCGACGATGCGCGATTTGAATGCGTCGGGGAAGCGCGTCAATACCGACTTGAGAAAGGGTTCGATCGAATCGCCGAGCGCGCACAGGTTCAAGCCGGTGATCGTTCCCGATACTCGCGCGAGCATTTCGTAGTCGCCGGGAACGCCACGGTGATGCACGAGACGCTCCAGCACGCGTTCCAGCCAGTCGCCGCCCTCCCGGCAAGGCGTGCACTGCCCGCACGACTCGTGCGCGAAGAAGCGAACGAGATTGTGCGCGGCCTTGACGAAGTCGGTCGTATCGTCGAAAACGACGAATGCTCCCGAGCCGAGCATCGAGCCGGCCTTCGCCATGCTCTCGTAGTCGTACGGCCAGTCGAGGTGCTCCTCGAAGATGCATGCCGACGATCCACCGCCTGGCTGCACCGCCATAAACGTTCGCCCGGGGCGCAACCCGCCCGCGAGGTCGATCAGCTCGCGCACGGTCGTGCCCAACGGAACCTCGTAATTGCCGGGCTGCTGCACGTGACCGGAAATCGAAACGATCTTATAGCCCTTGCTGCGCTCGGTGCCGACGGCGGCGAACCACTCCGCGCCACGCTCGAGAATCGGCACGAGATAGGCGAGCGTCTCGACGTTGTTGACGACCGTCGGCATTCCGTAGAGGCCTTCGATCGCCGGAAAGGGCGGCTTCAGACGGGGCTCGCCGCGCTTGCCTTCGAGCGAGTTGAGCAATCCGGTCTCTTCGCCGCATATGTATGCGCCGGCGCCGCGATGCACGGTGACTTCAAGGTCGTAGCCGCTGCCGAAGATGTCATTGCCAACGTAGCCGGCCGCGCGCGCTTCTTCGAGCGCGGCGCAGAATATCTCGTATCCGCGCTTGAACTCGCCGCGAATATAGATGAACGCATGATGCGACGCGATTCCGTACGCACCGATTAGCATGCCTTCGAGAATCAAGTGCGGCACGTTCTCGAGCAGCATGTGGTCTTTGAACGTTCCGGGCTCGGCTTCGTCAGAGTTGCAGACGAGATACCGCACCGGCTTGTTCGCCGGCAGGAAAGACCACTTCCGTCCGGTCGGGAAGCCTGCGCCGCCGCGCCCGCGCAGTCCGGATTTCTCGGCGAGATCGAGCACCTCGGCGGGCTCGAGCTCGCGCACCGCGCGCTCCCATTGTTTGTAGCCGCCGCGCTGCCGGTATGTCTCGATGCCGCGCATGTCGACCTCGCCGATGCCGTCGGTAAGAACTTTAGTGACCGGCACGGGCACCTTCATCTTCTTCGACGACCTCCACGACGGCGCGCGAATCGACGACGGCGCGCTCGGTCGTCCCGGTGAAGCGGTAGACGCTGCGATTGATGATGTGGTCGAGCATGATGATGCCGCTCGCATCGCCGACTCCGCCGGCATTGTTCGGACGCGATACGCCCACGGCCCCGCGCGACTTCTTACCGCTGGAGATCTGCGCATCTTGCGGAATCGCCCACGTATCGCCCGGCGCGTCGGTTTGCGCCATCGGCGCCACGGAATAGCCGCCCGAACGCATCGCGTCGAGCATCTCGTCGATCTTCTGCGGCGTCAGATCGTAAACGAACTCCAGATTGACCTGCATGCAGGTCGCACGATCGCAAGCGGCGAGACACTCGACCTCTTCGTACGAGAAGAGCCCGTCGTCCGTCGTCTGCAGGTGCCCGATTCCGAGCTTCTCGCGGAAGTACGCCATGATGTCTTCGGCGCCGTTGATCGAGCACGCGAGCCCGCGGCAGACCTGCAGCATATACTTCCCGACCGGACGCCGATAAAGCAGCGTGTAAAACGAAACCGCTCCCTCGACTTCCGCCAGCGTGATCTGCAGCATTTCCGCCGTTGCCTGCATCGCCTCCGGGCTCACGAAGCCTTCGTATCCCTGAAAGAGATGCATGATCGGCAGCAGCGCAGACCGCCGCTGCTCGTACCGCGCAATGATCTCGTCGCACTGCGGCCTCAAGCCGGCCAACAGGCCCGCAAAATTCTTCTCTCGTTCAGTCATGCAGTTGGCGCTCGACGTGACGCTAAGGGGCCTCGCGACGACGAGCGAAGCCATGGACGGCGGAGCGAGGAGCGCGGGAGCAGGAGCGAAGCCGGAAGCGAAGCGACGAGCGTCCCCGAGGCATCATGTCGAGCGCGAACTGCATGACTGAACGCCCTCATCGGTCGACTTCGCCAAACACTGGGTCGAGCGAGCCGATCATGACGACCAGATCCGCAATGAGATTTCCCGGAGCGATACCCTTGAGCGCCTGCAGGTTGTACATGCTCGGCGGGCGCGTGCGAATGCGCCAAGGTCGATTTTCGCCGTTGCTCACGACGTAATAGCCGAGCTCGCCGCGCGGCGACTCGATCGCCTGATAGACGTCGCCGGGCGGAACGCGGAATCCTTCGCTAATCAGCTTGAAGTGATGGATCAATGCCTCCATCGAGAGCGCGATCGTCTCTTTCGGAGGGAGCGCGACCTTCGGATCGTCGATCATTACCGGGCCGGGCGTGTCGAGGCGCTTGCGCGCCTGCTCGATGATGCGCATCGACTGCTCCATCTCGTCGAGCCGGACGAGGAACCGCGCGTACGCGTCGCCCTCGTCGCGCGTCGGCACGTCGAAGTCGTAGCTGTCGTAGCCGGTGTACGGAAAAGCCTTGCGCACGTCGTAGGCGACCCCGCTCGCGCGCAGGGCCGGGCCGGTGACGTTCCATTCGATTGCCGCTTCGGGCGCGAGGTATCCGATGTCGATCGTCCGGTCTTGGAAGATCGGGTTGGCCTGCAGCATACCGCGCAGCTCGCGCATGCGTCCGGGAAACTTCTCGATCAGCGCGTCGAGCTTCGCTAGATAACCTTGCGGCAGATCGCCGTTGAGTCCGCCGACGCGGATGTAGTTCGGATGCATCCGTGCGCCGCCGGACGCCTCTTGCAGGTCGAGGATGTTCTCGCGTAAGTCGAAGCAATAAAAGAAGACGGAGATTGCGCCGAGGTCGATGCCATGCGTCCCGAGCCAGACGCAGTGTGAGGCGAGCCGCGTCAACTCCATCGTTAAAACGCGAACGACCTGCGCGCGTTGCGGGATGCGATCGGTAATGCCGAGCAGTTTTTCGACGGCGAGCGCGTAGCAGAGCGCGTTCGAAGAGGGCGCGAGGTAATCCATGCGCTCGATGACCGTCTGCGCCTGCGTCCAGAAGAGTCCCTCGGCGGTCTTTTCGATGCCGGTGTGCAGATAGCCGATCTCGGGATCGGCTTTAACCACGTTCTCGCTCTCGATTTCGAGCACGATCTGCAGCACGCCGTGCGTCGACGGATGCTGCGGGCCCATCGAGAGCACCATCGTATTGCCGGTCTGCTGGACGACCTCGGGCGTCAGCGGCGCGCTGGAGACGCTCACGACTCGCGCGCTCGCTTCACTTCTTCTTGCAACGCTTCGAGCGTACGCCCCGAGGGCGGGGTGCCTGCAACGACATTGCTCTTGTTCGCAAAACTCGGACGCGGTGCGCGTTCGCGCGCGGGGCCGCGCATCGGGTAATCTTTGCGCAGCGGATGCCCCTCCCAATCGTGCGGCATTTGAATACGTCGCAGATCGGGATGCCCCTCAAACACAATTCCGAAAAGGTCGAAGATCTCTCGCTCGGCCCAATCCGCCGACTTCCAAAGATCGACGGACGTGGGAAGCTTCCGACCCTCGTCGAGGCCGCAGAGAACGCGCACGCGCGCGGGCGTTCCGACTTCCTTGACACTTGCCTTTTTCGTTGGCAGTTTGAGCAGATGATAGACGACGTCGAAGCGCGGGGCTCGCTGCAAATAGTCGACCGCGCCGAGATCGAGGAGCATCGCGTATCCGTCGCCTTTGAGCGCTTCGAGTCGCGCGCGAAGTTGCGCGGGCTCGACCCGCTCGATCGACGCATCGTCGATCGGCGGGCGCAGGCTCGTGGGATCGATCGCCGCACCGGCGATCGGCGGAGTTTGCGTGCTAGGCAGGATGCACCCTCGAAGCTATCAGCTGAACGTCAGGCTCGCGCCAGGATTCCGCCGCGTCCGCCCTCGCGGATCTGCTGCTGAATGAGATTGACCGCGTAGAGCAGACCGTCGGGCGTCGGCGGACAGCCCGGAACGTACACGTCGACCGGAATGATCGTGTCGACGCCTTGAATGATGGCGTAGTTGTCGAAGATGCCGCCGGAGCTCGCGCAGGCACCCATCGAGATTACCCACTTGGGATCGGCCATTTGATCGTAGAGGCGCTTTACGACAGGACCCATCTTCTGCGCGACGCGCCCCGAGACGATCATCAGATCGGCCTGCCGCGGAGAGCTGCGGAAGACTTCGGATCCGAGCCGCGCGATGTCGTACTCGGGAGCCGTGACGCTCATCATCTCGATGGCGCAGCACGCCAAGCCCATCGTCAACGGCCATACCGAAGAACTCTGCGCCCAGCGTGCGACGTCGTCGAGACGGGCGAGCATGAACTGACCCGGGCCGAGACTCATGCGCGTAACCTCATCGCCACACGAAGCCGCCCTTCTTCCAGACGTAGGCGTAGCCGATCGCGAGCACGATGATGAAGATGACCATCTCGAGCAGACCGAAGACGCGCAGCGCGTGCATCTTGACGGCCCACGGATAGAACGAAGCCGCTTCCACGTCGAAGACCACAAAGAGCATCGCAATCAGGTAAAAGCGAACCGGAAAGCGTCCCGCGACGGGTGAAGTCGGCTCGACGCCGCACTCGTACGCCTCACGCTTATGCGCATTCGGCCGCGCTCGCGCGAGCAGCCCGGGAACCACCGTGAAAAGGAGGGCGGCCGCGAACGCGACGCACAGGTAGATGGCGACCGGACCGTACGGAGTCATGGCTTGTGAAAGTTTTCACAAGCGATGCCGCATACCTGGCACGGAACCGCCGCTCGTCACCTCAGACGAGCAAGGAAGACCTCGACTCCGACGAAGCCAGCCCTCATTATTAACCCCGAGCTACGAATCCGGCTCTTCGGTCACGTCGCGGTAGAGCTCGACGGCGCGCCGTTTCGACTCGCAACGCCGCGCAAGACGCTGCCGATCCTCGCTTACCTGCTGATGAATCGCGATGCGCCCGTCGCGCGCGATTTCCTGGCCTACGTCATGTGGCCCGACGAAGAGGAGGGCTCGGCGCGGAGCAAGTTGAGGATGAACCTCTACGACCTCGGTCGCATTCTGCCCGCGATCGACGGCGGCGCACTGCAGGTGAGCACCGACAGCGTGGGCGTGCGGCCCGATCTCCCGCTGTGGCTCGACGTCGAAGAGTTCGACCGGCTCGTCGGCGACCCGCAGCGTCTAGAGGAGGCACTCGCTCTCTACCGCGGTGATTTGCTGGCCTCGCTTTACGACGAGTGGATTCTACCCGAACGCGAACGGCGCCGGAACCTCTACCTCGCCGGACTTGCTCGGCTGGTCTCGGACGCGCGCCGCCGGCGAGACTTCCCCCTCGGGCTCGAACGCGCACAGCGTATTCTCGCGCTCGACCCCTGGCGCGAAGACATCGTCCGCCAGGTAATGGCCTTGCGCTCCGAGTCGGGCGACCGGGCCGGGGCGCTCGCCGAGTTCGAGCGTTTCGCGCAGCTTCTTCGCAGCGACCTCGGCGTCGATCCGATGCCCGAGACGCTGACCGTGCGCGAAACGATCGCGCGCGGCGACTCGGTCGAAGGCGATACGGCCGACGACCCGACGAACCCGGCGATGCTCTCGAGAGCCGCGACGCTGCCGTTCGTCGGGCGGCGTGCCGAGCTCGACCGGCTGCTCGAAGCGTGGAGCCGCGTGGCGCGTGGGCGCGGCGCCTTCGTTTTCATCGGCGGCGAGGCCGGCGTCGGCAAATCGCGGCTCTCGATCGAGTTCGCGCACGCGGTAGAGGAGCGCGGCGGACGCGTCTTGGTCGGAGCGACCGGATCGCCGGAGGCGATGCCGTACGAGAGCGTGGTCGACGCGCTGCGTTCGGCATTACCGCTGGTTGCCTCGCTCAAGCCGACGATGTCGCTCGCGTGCATCTCGGCGCTATTGCCGGAGATCCGCGCGCGGCTCCCGTCGCTTCCGACTCCGCCGCAAATCGACGCGGAGAGCGAACGCATTCGTTTGTTCGAATCGGTATTTCGCGCACTGGCCGATCTCAGCGAGCCGCGGCCGCTGCTGATCGTCCTCGAGGATCTTCAGTGGGCGGGTGCCGCGTCGATCTCGCTCCTGCAGTTCTTGCTGCGCCGCATTTCCGGCGTGCGCGCGATGGTCGTCGTCACCTATCGCGACGACGAAACGCCGCGTCCGCATCCGCTGCATCGTCTGCGCCAAGAGGCGCGCGCCGCGGGGAGCACGCTCAGCCTCTCGCTCTCGCCGTTATCGATCGGCGATCTGGAACAGCTGACCGGCGCGATTCACGAAATCCGCGAGATCCCCGCGGCGACGCTGCTGGCGACATCGGCCGGCAATCCGCTCTTCGTCACGCAACTCGTCGACGATTACCGAAAAGGTGGACGCGCGTTCGAGCCCGAGACCCTGCAGGTGTTGGTCGCTCGCCGCATCGAGCACCTCTCTCCCGATGCGCGTCGCGCTGCAGAAATTGCCGCAGGCATCGGCGTCGCGTTCTCACGCGATGCCGTACGCGAGGTCAGCGGCTGGGACGATGCGACGCTGCGCGAAGCGCTCGACGAGCTCATCGACCGGCGCATCGTGCGCGAAACGAGCGGGCGCGGGCTCTTCGAGTACGCGTTCGCGCATCACGTACTGCACGATGCGGTGATGCGAGCCGCGCCGCCCGAACGCGCCGCGATTCGCCAGCATCGCATCGCGCGGGTTCTCGAAGAGCTTTACCCCGATCGCTTCTCCGAACTCTCGCCCGCGATCGCGCTGCATTACGAGCTCGCCGGCGACGGCGCAAACGCGGCACGATGTTATCAAGCCGCAGTCCTGCGCTCGATGACGCTCGGGGCGCTCGCCGAAGCGCGCGACGAGTGCGATCGGGCGATCGCGCTAACGCAGGATCCGTACCAGCGGGCGGAACTCTTGCTCGAGCTCGCGACGATCGAAGGACGTCGCGCCAACCGCGGCGCGTGGGAAACGGCCATCGAGACCGCGGAGAACGCGATCGCCCATCTCGACGATCCGAACTTAAAGCGCACCGCGTTGATGCGGCGCATCGAGTTCGCGCTGAGCACGAACGACGGCACAGCGCTCGAGAAGGCAATCGCCGAGCTGCGCGTGCGCGCTCAAGACGGCGATCGACAATCGAAGGTCGCGCTCGGGATTTCCGAGGCAAGGCTCGCCTATGCACTCGGGCGGCTGGCGGACTCGTACGCGGCGGCGCAGACCGCGCTCGACTTGAGCCGCGAAGCGAACGACGGTGCCGCGGCGGCACAGGCACTCACCTGCCTGGCGAACGTCGAGGCCCATCGCGGACGTCTCACCGAGGCCGACGTCCTGCTCGAAGATGCCACGCGCGCAGCGACCGAGGCGGGCGATCACGCGTTGGAACGTGACGCGCTGCGATGTGCATGGACCGTCTCGTACCAGCGCCGCAACATGCAGCGCTGCGTCGAGCTCGGAATGCGACTGCTCGAGCTCTCCGATGCATCCGGGGACCGCTTCGCCGAGGCCGTCGCTCACAGCCGGCTCGGCATCGTCCTGGCTTCCGTCGGCGGCCGGTCGGCGGAAGCGCGCCGGCACCTCGCCGCCTCGACCGAAATCTTTTCCGAACACGGCAATATCAGCGCGACCGCGGGCGAGCTCCTCAACCGGGCCGTGCTCGAAACGCGAGTCGGCTTCTTCGACCGCGCGCGTGAGGCGACGCGGCAAGCCGTCGAGCTCTTCGATCGCGTCGGCGATGCGCGCGGACGCCTTACGGGTCTCGGCAACCTCGTGCTCGTCGGGGCGTGCGAGCGCGACCTCGAAGGCGCGCGACAAGCCGCGCGCGACGCGCTCGAAGCGGCTCGCGAGCTCGGGTTCAGCCTTGTAGAGGCCGCGATCATCGAAAATCTCGCGGTCGTCGAAGCCGCCGACGGCGACTATGCCGGCGCAATTGCATACGCGGAGGCCTCGCTCGAGCTCCGCAAGCGCTCGCAATCGCAGGTGTGGTCGGCGAAGACTTTGGGCGACCTGGCCATCTGGCACGCCGCGATCGGAAAACTCGATCGAGCGGCGGAGTACGTGCGGCGCATGCTCGATCATGAGGATACGTTTATGCGAAGCACGGAGTGGCCGGAGTTGTGCTACTTTGCAGCGGCGCAGGTCTTCCGGCTGCTCGGAGAGACCGCGAAGTCGTCCGGCATGCTCGAGCAGGCACGCAAAATTATGGAAAGCACCGCACAAGAGCTCGACCCCGAAGACCGCGAGCGATTTCTCGGCATCGCCTGGCATCGCGATATCGCCGCGGCTGCCGGCGGCGATCTCTGGCCGGACCCTCCACGCTAGCCCGAACGATTTCGAACACCGCCTTTGCTACGATCGGTTCGGAGCTAAGCAGCACCCGAGCATGAGGCCTATGAGTTTCATCGCGATCGAGTCCAAGCTCGTCGTGCTTTGGAGCGCTCCCGCGGGGGACGGGTCCGGGAGACCGTCCCCCGCTTCAAGAAAGAAACCCTCGATGCGCTACGCCATTCTGGGGACGCTCTTGCTCTTCGCTTTAGGCGATTCGTGTTCGCCGCCGCCGAACGTCGTCGGCGTTCAAGATTTCGGCCACGTCGTCGGG
Organism: Candidatus Cybelea sp.; assembly: GCA_036269355.1. Taxonomy (GTDB): domain Bacteria; phylum Vulcanimicrobiota; class Vulcanimicrobiia; order Vulcanimicrobiales; family Vulcanimicrobiaceae; genus Cybelea. The sequence continues at coordinate 11,168 of DATASC010000223.1, forward strand.
AGGGTTCTCGACGCAATGACCAACCGGCCGATCAGCAACGCACTAGTGTCGGTGGGTTCGCTGTACACGACGCGCGCCGACGTCGGCGGCGCATTCAATCTGCGGACCGTCGCGGGCGATCAGACGGTAACCGCGCGCGCCGCGGGATACTCGACCGCGACCGCCGATACGACGATTACGAAAGACGGCACCGTTTCTATCGGCTACATCCGGCTCGTGCAACTGAGCGCCCCGGCCGGACAGCCGACGCTCGCGCCGCCGGCGACTCCGACTCCGCAAGCATCGCCCACCGCGCCGGCGCCGGCAGCGACCACGAGTGGGGCGCCTTCTAGCGCGCCATCGTCGCCTGCGCCCAGCCCGCTGCCCAGCCGCACACCCTAACGTCTAGCTGAGTCGCAGCGACGCGAGATCGAGGTCGTACTCGATCGAACGGTAGATGTCGTCGGGTATCTCGCCCGCGCGGCGCATCTCGCCGATCGCTCGCCGCTCCGCCGCAAGCGCCTCTTTCTGCAATCCCCGATCGATGCGCGACTCGCGCACGAAATCAGATTCGTCTCTTTCAACCTTGCCGCGCAGGACGCCGATTCGCTCCTCGTACTCCTCAAGCACGCGTCCCACGACCTCCAGCTCGAGCGGCGTCTTGCGCTCGTCTTCCTCTTCGTGCAATCGCGCAATGCCCGCTTCGAGCGCGCGAATGCGTAAGCCCGTTTCGCGGCGCTGGCTTCGGCTCGTTTCCGTGACGCCGAGCCACTCGATGAGCGGTCCGAGCGTAAGCCCTTGGAAGACGAGCGTGACGAAGATCACGCAGAACGTAAAGAAAATCGCCAGACTCCGCTGTGGAAACGGATTTTCACCTAGCGTGTAGGGCAGCGACAATGCGACGGCAAGCGAGACGATTCCGCGCATGCCCGCCCACGATAAGACGGTGACACGCTCCCATTGCGGCGCCGGATTGCTTTCGCGCATTTTTCGGCTCAACACGTACGGCAGATAGCTTGCGGGGAAGATCCAGGCGATGCGCACGACGATCACGGTGACGCTCAGGAGCAGCCCGTAGAGCGCGTAATCGCGGACGTGCGGTTCGAGCGCCTCGACGATCGACGGCAGCTGAAGCCCGATGATCAGAAACGCATACGCGTTGAGGACGAAGATGAGCATGCGCCAGACGGATCCGCCGAGCACGCGCGTATCGGAGTCGATGAAAGAGCTCGAACGCCAGCTCAGCAGCATCCCGGCCGTCACCGCAGCGAGCACGCCGGAAACGTGAAGCTCTTCGGCCGGAAGATACGCCGCGAACGGCGCGAGCAAAAAGACGACGCTCGAAATCAGCGCGTCGGCGTAGCCGCGCCGCGCGATATATCGGAGCACTCCTTCGAGCGCGAACGCGACTGCCGCGCCGACGAGCGCGCCGCCGACGGCGACGATTACGAACGCGACGCTCGCGCGCGTCAGGGAAAAGACGCCACTGATCGCCGCCGCGAGCGCAAAGCGATAGAGCACGAGCGCGGTGGCGTCGTTCATGAGGCACTCGCCGCTGACGATCGCCGCGACGCGCCGCGGAATTGCCAACCGCTCGAAGATCGCCTCCGAAGCGACGGCGTCGGGGGGCGAGACGATCGCGCCGAGCGTGAAGGCGAGCGGCCAGGTAAACTCCGGAACGGCGAAGTGAACGACTACGGCGACGATGGCCATCGTAAAGATCACCAAGCCGACCGCGTGCAGCGTGATCGGCATCGCGGCGCGCTTGAACTCCACCCAGTCCGTCGACCACGCAGCGCCATACAGCAGCGGCGGGATGACGAGCAGCATGATTACGTCGGGATCGATATGTGGATGCGGCAAGTGGCGGCTGAACGAAAGCGCGACGCCGCCGATCACGAACGCGATGGGATACGGAACGCGCAGCCGCTTCGCGACTAGTGTGAGGACGATGATGGCCGCGAGGAACGTTACGAGGACTGCTGCTTCAGAGATCGGGGTTGCCCTCGATCGACACGCCGAGCGCGCGCAAGTCGAGCGCGTAGCCCGCGACTACTAGGTAGAGCCGGTCCGCGCGCTGGGCGAGGCGCTGGGCCATCCGGCCCATGGCGTCGCTGAATAACCGAGAGGCGGCGCCGACCGGCACCACGTCCCAGCCGATCTGCTCGCTGACCACGATGACGTCCGCGGGCGATTCGAACATCGCATCGACGAACTCCGCTGCCTCCTCGTCGAGTTGCGATTCGAGCACCGTGTAGGCGACCTCCAGCAGATCGATCCGCGCGGCGATCCGCACCGAGAGCCACGTACCGAGCGCATCGACGATGAGACACGTTCCGAGGGCGGCTTCGCGAAAAAGCGCGAGCTGCGCGCCGTGGCTCATCGTTGCGGTCTCGACCGTTCGCCACGTCGCCGGGCGATCGCGCACGTGGCGCTCGAGGCGCGCTCGCCACTCGATATCCTCGGGCGCCCCGGCGGCCGTGGCCAAATACGTCACGGGACAGCCGCCTTCGCGAGCGAGACGCACGCCGAACGCGCTCTTTCCCGAACTCACCGGCCCCGTGATGAAGATCACCGCCATCGCAGCGGCCATTCGACTTCAAGCGGCCTGCCGCCCCGCTTCGCCGAAGTCCGCTGCGACATGCTGTTAAACGTCGCAAGCGTCGCTCTCGGAGTCTGCATCATCGCGGCCGCCCTCCTCGACGTCTTTGAAGCGGTGGTGATGCCGCGCGCGACCGGACGCCGTTACCGCATCAGCTTCTACTATTGGCGAACGATGTGGCGGCTATGGCCCCGCGTGGCTTGGCGCGTCTATTCGGACGCAGACAAGCGCGAGGATTTTCTCGCGGTCTTCGCTCCGTTTATGATGGTATCGCTGATCGGCTTCTGGATCGGGCTCATGATTTTCGGATTCGCGTTGGTGCTCTGGGGAGTGCGCGGCGGAGTCGTGCCGTCACACGCGTCGTTTGGCACCATGCTGTACTTCGCGGGTACGTCGCTGTTGACGATCGGTTTCGGCGACGTCGTCGCGCGCACCGAGCTGCCGCGGCTCATCTCGATCTTAGCCGCGCTTGCGGGCCTGTCGTTTCTTTCGATCATGACCGCGTTCTTGTTCGCGGTCTTCGGCTCGTTTCAGCAACGCGAGACCTTTGTCGTCACGGTCGCGGCGCGTGCCGGTACGCCCCCGAGCGGAGTGAATCTGCTGGCGATCGCCGGCTATTCGCGAACGCACGACGATCTGGCGCCGCTGATGATCGACGCACAGCGCTGGGCGGCCGCGGTGATGGAGAGCCACCTAGCCTATCCGGTGCTCGCGTTCTTCCGATCCAGTCACGACGATCAGTCCTGGCTCGGTACGCTCGGCACGCTGCTCGATGCAGCGACGTTAATGATGACCACGATACAAGACATCCGCGACGGCCAAGCGCGCATCTTCTACAACGTCGGTCGCCACGCGACGCGCGATCTGAGCCGTTACTTTCGCGTCGGAGGCGGCGAGGATACGCCTGGTATCGAGCGAGCGGAGTTCGATCACGCCTGCGACCGTTTGGAGGCCGCGGGGTACACGCTCAACGATCGCGACGAATCCTGGAAGAAGTTCTCTAACCTGCGCTCGGGATACGCCGGCCGCCTCAACGTGCTGGCACGCTTCTTCGAGATTCCGCCCATCCTGTGGATCGGCGATCGTTCCACGATCCACGTGGCGCCACACGGCGAGTATAAGTATCCGGCATGATTAGATCCAGCCTCGGCCGCTCCGTCCGTTTGGCTCCCGGAGGCATAATCTAGCTTTGGAGGCGCCGAGACGGCGTTGGCCCGAACCACCCTTCTCAAGGATCGCGGTAGCATAGCTCGGAAACTTTGTATGAGTCTTCCTATGAATAAGCGGAGGCCGGTCCGGTGTTTTTGACATTCGTTGTTGCTATCGTTGGCGCAGTCGTGATCATCATATTAAGCGGGTTGCGCGTGGCTCAGGAATACCAACGCGGCGTCGTATTCCGCCTGGGGCGATATATCGGGACCCGTGGCCCTGGACTTTATTACCTGGTTCCTCTGTTTGAGCGCGGACGAACCGTTGATCTGCGCACCGTGACGGTTACGGTCGAACAGCAAGAAACTATCACCAAAGATAGCGTAACTATTAAAGTCAATGCGGTTTTGTGGTATCTGATCTGCGATCCGGCAAAGGCCATTATCGCAATAGAAGACTACCACAACGCGGCATACCAGGTCGCGCTTACAAGCTTACGCAATATCATCGGCCAGCACATGCTCGACGAGGTCTTGCGAGATCGCACTACGATAAATACCAAGCTCCGGGCAATCGTAGATGAGGCCACTGAGGAATGGGGGCTTAGGGTTAACATGGTCGAGATGAAAGATGTGGAGATCCCGCAGGCGATGCAGCGGGCAATGGCTCGTGAGGCCGAAGCAGTCCGTGAACGTCGGGCTCGCTTAATCAAAGCTGAAGCTGAGCTAGAGGCGTCTCAAAAACTTTCCGAGGCTGCGGGTGTAATGGAGTCGCGGCCGATCGCCCTCGAGTTGCGCCGCCTCCAAATGATCTCCGAAGTTGGCGCAGAGAACAACTCGACGACTATTCTCATGATCCCGTCAGATTTCACTAATCTCGCGCACGTCGTAGCTTCTAAAATGCAACAAGGCAAGTGATGCTGTAACGAAGTTCAGATCATGAGGATACGCCGACAACTCAACTACGTTGCGTTCTCGGAGGAAGTCGATGAATTGGTGGGATCCGGATCCGGTATATAGGCCGAGACCTTCTTTCGTAACGTGTAGGGGCGTTTCGGCCTTAGTGCCAATAAAAGGAAATGAGCGATTTCGAAAGTGCCTGGGGCGTAAGCCCGCTCGTAGCGACAATTTGCCTTTGCGGCCTTATTGTTGTGATCGGCGTCGTAATTTGGGCGGTGGCCGTGTACGCTGGCCCGATAATCGTGCCAGCTTTCGGACTAGCCTTTCACTTAGCCGTTTACGGCATCACAGGCGCTGCGGGCACTGTTGGGGGCGTTAGCTTGTGGTTCTTAAGTTTAGCTACTCTTGGGATCGCAATGACTGGAACGGCTCTCAGCATCCGGGTACTTATAAAAATAACGCCAGTGGCCGAAAAGAATCTGTACGGTTGGGGTCTGCCGCTTCTTTCCATCCTATCTGGGTTCTGCGTTGAACTATGTCGCGATTTTTCGCCCTCATTTTTTGGACATTCCGAATTCGGTAGGACTCTCTTTGCATTTGCTACAGGACTGCTGTTCTTCATGGCGGGTCTACTCGTTAAACAAAAGACGACGTTAACAACAATTAGCGGCATATTGTTATTCGCACTCGCACCCTTGACGATAATTGGCTACA
>DATASC010000224.1:0-9575 GCA_036269355.1 Candidatus Cybelea sp.
CGGGAAACCGGTCGATGCCGACACGCGTACGTTCGACGAGGATTCCGATATCACGGCACGCGTCACGCGCTTCGTGGAGCGATACCTTCCCAGCGCGCTCGGACCGATCGTCCGGATGAAGACTTGCCTCTACGCGATGACTCCGGATCGCGACTTCATCATCGACAGGCTCCCCGAACACCCCAACGTCAGCGTTACCGTCGGCGGGGGACACGCGTTTAAGTTCGCCGCCGCGATCGGGAAGATTCTTAGCGAACTCGCACTCGACGGTCGCGCGAGCGCCGCGCGCGACGGTACGGAACTCGATCTACGCGCGTTCGCGGTCGATCGGCCGGTTTTGCAAACCACGAATCCGCCGAAGACCTACATGCTCTAGCGTCCGACCGCGCTCGCCATTCCGGGTCGCGGTGCGGCCGCATCGAGGAGCGCGGCGCTCTTGCCGAACGGCCCGATGAAACCGAGCGCGAAATAGGCGACGGATTCGTCGTCGCCGCTGAAGCTGTGGCCGAGGCTGAAGAGGATGCCGAACGTTTTCGTCAGGCTGATGTAGCTCCCCGCATTGTAGAGCGTCGTTGCCTTGTCGCCGGCGAACTGCGCTCCTTGCGAGTAGATCTCGGCACCGACCGAGACGTTCTCGCTGAAGTCGCGCTGCAAAAGCCAGCCGCCGAACGAGTAGTTCTTCTGGTCCGATGCCGTGTTGATCGCGTATCCGCCGCCGCCGTAGGACGTCCAGCGTCCCCAGCTTTTCTGAATCCAGACCGGAAAGCGATACCAGCTTCGTCCGTTTCCGATTCCGGTCGCGCTGTTGCCGGTCGGAATCTCGATGGCCGGATAGAAGCTCATCTGCGGACGCCCCACGGTCTCTTGCAGAAAGCGATACTTGACCGCGAGCTCCGTGTCGCCGAAGCCGGAGACGGTCGCCCCCGGAAGCGTGTCGGGTGCGAACGCCGACGGTGACGGCGGCGTGCTGAGAAACGCGTACGGAAGCGTCGCGCTGACCTGCACGTTGCGCAGCGCACCCCAGTTGAACTCGAGCGACGGTCCGGTCGTGGTCGTCGCAACGCCGGCGTTCTTTTCGACGTCGACGTACGTATAGATTTCGTAGTGCTGATAATCGGTCGGTACCGGGTCGTCGGTAAGAAACGGCGGACCGGCGACGGCGACCGAGGTCGTAGCGAGAGCGAAGATGAGTGCGGGGAAGAGTGAGCGCATTGCGAAACGTCGCATCGTTCGATGTCTTCTCAAGAACCGGCCGACCTAATCCTGTGCGGCGGGACGATACATAGCGCAGACGCTCGCGATCCCTCGCCGCAAGCATTCGCCGTCGCAAACGGGCGCTTCGTTTACACGGGCTCGCTCGACGGGGCGATGGCGTTGCGCGGACCGGCGACGATGACGATCGATGCGAGCGGCTGCACGATTCTGCCCGGTCTGGTGGACGCGCATCTTCATCTTACCGGCCTCGGGCTCAAGCTCGAGAGAGTGATTCTCGACGGAGCGCGCTCGGAAGAAGAGATGGTCGAGCGAGTGACCGCGTACGCGCGCTCGTCGCGCGAGGAGTGGATCCTCGGGCGTGGATGGGATGAGAATCTGTGGCCGCGTGCGGCGTTTCCCGCGCACCAAATCCTGAGCGCGGCAATCGACGATCGCCCGGTCGCGCTCGCGCGCGTCGATGGACACGCGCTGCTCGCCAACGCGCGGGCGCTCGCCATCGCCAAGATCGACCGCGCGACCGCGGATCCCGCGGGTGGCCGGATCGTGCGCGATGCGCGCGGCGAGCCGACGGGAGTCTTGATCGACGAGGCTCAGACGCTGATCTACGATCGCGTTCCGAAGCCTTCGCACGAGCGGCTCGTCGCCGCAGTTCGCGCGGCGATCGCCGAGTGCAACCGCTGGGGCGTAACGGCGGTGGCCGAACCCGGTTGTGACGCCGCGATGCTCGCGGCGCAGATGGATCTGCTGGAACGCGGCGAGTACACCATTCGCAATGCGGTGATGATCGACGACGATCCGGCGCTGATCGCCGCACGCGCCCGCATCGGAGTCGTCGAAGCGGCGTGCGACGGCCGGCTTTGGGTTCGCTCGATCAAGATGTACGCCGACGGGGCGCTCGGGTCGCACGGCGCGGCGATGCTCGAACCGTATAGCGACGATCTTACGAATTCCGGGCTGGTCCTATCGCCGCGGGCGCACATCGAGGAAGTCGCGCTCGCGGCGCTCGACAGCGGCTTTCAGGCCTGCGTCCACGCGATCGGCGATCGGGCGAACCGGATGGTGCTCGACGTTTTCGAAACCGTGCGCAAGCGTGCCGGTGACGGCGCCGCGCGTCCCCGCATCGAGCACGCGCAGATCGTGGCGCCGCAGGACATTTCGAGGTTCGCGGAACTCGGAGTCATCGCTTCGATACAGGCGACGCACGCGCTCAGCGACATGCCGTGGGTGCCGTCGCGTCTCGGCCCGGCGCGGCTCGAACGTGCGTATCCCTGGCGTGCGCTGCTCGACGCCGGCGCGATCGTGGCCAACGGCACCGACGCGCCGGTCGAGTCGCCGAGCAGCGCCCGGACCTTCGCCGCCTCGATCGGCGCGCACGGCGCGATAGATCACCGCATAACACGCGCGGAGGCACTCGCCTCGATGACGAGCGCCGCCGCCTACGCAAACTTCCAGGACATCTGCATCGGGTCCATCGCGCCCGGAAAGTATGCCGACTTCGTCGTGATGGACCGGGACTGGATGATCGCTGCGCCGGAGGACATTCTCGAAACAACAGTTCTAGCGACGTACTTCGCCGGACGCAAAGTTTACGGATCGATGTAGTTTATTTGCGCCAGATTTTGTTGATGTCGGAGGCCTGACAGGCGCTTGCGGTACAGGCGACGCCGGTAATGTCCTCGATGGTGCGAAGCGTCGAGTAGTGGGTGATGTTCTGATTGTACTTGCCAGGCTTGACCATCGGGCCGATGAGGAGCGTCGCGATCTGATTCTGACCGTTGCTGTCGGGATCGGCCTCATCCCACGTGAGGATAAAAAGACCGTTGTGCTTCTTATCGTACTTGAGGATCGGAGGCAAGTTCTTGGAAAGCCACGTGTCTCCGGCTTGGGTGCTGCAGTCGTGCATGTCGTCGCAGAGATTGGGAACGACGATCGTCAGCGTTGACGGCGGGGTCACGAAACTCTTGTAAATGAGGTTCGACGTCGCCGGAACGTTGGTGAAGTTCACCCACGGGTTATGCTTGCGCGCATATTCGCCTGAAGAGCAGCCGGTGTAGCCATTGGACGGCATCGACTCAGAGTAACCGTCGAACGTCAGACCCGCCGCAAGGAGCTCCTCGCCGGCATTGACGCTGCTGAAGCTGTGCGGGCACGAGTCGTCGGTAATGCCCTGCGTCGAGCCGGAGAAGAGGCCGAGATAGTTCGGCTGGCTGGGATGCGTGATCGCGTGGCTGTTCGTCATCAGAGCAGCCTCGGGAACGAGCGTGCCGTTGATGTACGGCGCCTGAGAGCTTCCGATCACGAGATCGTAATCGCGATTCTCCATGATGACCACCACCACGTAGCTCGCGTGCGGATGGTTTGCGTTGCTGCGCACAAGCGGCCCGCCGGTGCGGACTCCGGCAGAGTTCGCGGCGCTCGCCGGGAGCGGTGCGTTCGTTCCGAGGCACCCAGCGAGCAATGGTGCGGTGAGGGCTAGGGAAAAACCGATAAATCTCATCGTCGTCCTCCAGTCGGCTCTCAGTCTCTCTTGGTAGCGTACGTCACGTGAGGGATAACACTCTCGAGATGTCGATTCAGAACGTAAGGCGGTGGGCGCTGGGAGAGATCGAGCGGCTCGTTTACAGCGGCACGCGGCCGGTCTCGAGTTGCGCGACCGTCGAGTCGGCGACGCGCGAAGCCGCGATCGCACGGGGCAACGCTATCGCGCACTCGGGAGAGATTGCGGAGATCGAGGCGCTCGTCTCGGTCTGCGAACGGGCGCTCGAGCGGGGCCTCGATCGCCGCTGACGCTATTTCGCGACGATGCCGACGTCGCTAGTGATGCAGCTTCCGCCTTTGGTCGGACAGGCTTTGACGGCCTGCACGTAGGCGACTTTACCGTCGCTGTTTTTGAGTTTTACTTTGGCGGTAACGGTGCCTTTCGTTGGATTGCCTGGATTCGGTTTGAACGTTGCGCCGATTCCCGTAAACGGTTTCCCCTTGACCGTAGTGATCTTGCTCGACCACTTCTGTTTAGGGAAGGAACCGGAGCTGCAGCTGCCGGTACTGGTGATGCAGATCGTATATTTTACGGGATGGCCCTTCGCGAGCGTGATGCAGGCGATATACTTCGAAGTCGGGCATTGCGCCAGCGGCACGCCGGCGATCGCGAATTTGAGCGAGGAACCACCGTTCGCGTTCGAAAACTGCGACGACGCGCCGGGTAGCGCCGAGCTTCCATTAGAACAAGCCGCGAGTCCGAAACTCGCGACGACCGCAGCGACGAGAAAACGTGTTCGCACGATTACGCTCCCTTTAGGTTAATAGTTTGTACTTGCGGTGGCTTTACCCTAATGCGGCCCCCGCTTTCCTGCGTCCCCCGAGATATATCAGCATGCCGACGAGGAGCACGATCGCGGTGAGGCCGACGATCTTCACTACGGAGAGCATCTTATTTGGATCGTCGTCGGAGGGAAAGCCGGCGAAGACGATGGCGGAGATGGTGGTGACGAGGCCGACGAGCGCGGCGATCGAGACGGTCCGCGATCCACCCGGGATTGCGATCGTCTCCGCGGAGGGCGGTGCGTCCCGAAGCTTGATTGCAGAGGCGAACAAGAAGAGGAAGGGCACGAGCGTGATGACGACCGTCGAGCTGACGAGCACGTCGTACGCTCCGCGAACGCTCGTACCCGCTTGTCCGAGGAAGATGAAAACGGCAGCGATGACCGCGAGGCTGACGACCGCGACGACGGGCGAACCCCAGCGCGGATGAACCCTGCCGAAGCTCGCCGGAAGATAGCGGTCGATGCCGGCGACGAACGGCAGACGGGCTCCCGCCCCGAGCCAGGCGCCCGCGCTACCAAAACAACTGAGCGCAACGAACGCGGCGGCAATCGGCGTCAGCAGGTTCCAATGCATGCGCTGCGATACCGATCCGATCGCCTGCATGATCCCCGACGACGCGTTGACTTGATGCGACGCGAGCGAGACCAAGACGGCCGCCGTTCCCCCAATGTAGATCAAGGCAATGACGGGCGCGGCGAGTGCGAGTCCCAACGGAACCGTTCGTCGCGGATTCTTGATCTCTCCGCCCATGAAGGGCATCGCTTCGGGTCCGGTCCATGCGAATGCGATGACGGACCAAAATATTACATCCTTGAGGTGCAGTCCGGGTCGCATCGTCACCGCGGTGAACGCCGTCGCAGAGCCGAACTTCCACCACGCGAGCGCACCGAGTGCAACGAGCAACAAGGTGACGAGCCAACGCGCGATTCCGCCGGCGTTGGTCAGCCACTTGCCGACCTGAAGGCCGCGGACGTTCACGACGGTCGCGAACGCGAGCGCCGCAAGAGCCACCACGATGTAGTATGCCGGGGAGGTCGAGAGCGCGCCGCCGTCGTTTCCGGCGATGAAGAGCGCGTTTCCGGCGGCGAAGTAGAGCAGCGCCGGAAAGTACGGCAGCAAACTCGCCCAGTACATCCATCCCGTCATGAATCCGGCAAACGGGCCGAAAGCGCGTTTGGTCCAGACGTAGAGGCCGCCCTCGTCGGGGTAGCGCGAGGCGAGAAAAACTACGGCAATCGAGAGCGGCGCGAACATCGTCAACGCACCGATAACCCAAAAGGGGATCGAACTCGGCCCCGCGGCAGCGGCGGTCGCGACCCACTGCAGGTTCGAGCTCGCGACGACGAAAAAAAGTATGACGTCGGCTAAGCCCAGCGTACGCCGCAACTGCATGATCGCGCGGTTCAACGCCGGGATGGAGATCGCCCACCCCCGCAAGAGGATGGGCGATGCGACCCGTTGTGCTTAGATCGTTACGTTAATAGGGACTGCCCCAGTGACCGGGCACCCAGACCCAGCCGCGATCGCGATGCGCCCAATGTCCGGGGTGCCACGTTTGGCCCGAGTACGGCGGATATTGGTATCGCCCGTGCACCCACACGTAGCGGTATCCGTTCCAAGTCCAGTATCCAGGCACCCAATAGTAACCGGGACCCGGTGCGGAAGGGACCGTTTCATAGATTGGCGCCGGGGGCGCGGTTTGAACGTAGATTCCTCCGTAGACCTGTGCGGCCGCAGGGAGAGCAGCGCCGGCGACCGCTCCGCCGAGCGCACATGCAAGAAGAAGGCTTCGTAAGTTCATCATGCTTCCTTATTACCACTATGCGCCGCTAGGCTCGCGTGGGGACCGATTAAAGCATGATTCAGATCCGATGAGAGTCGAGCGTCTGCATCAATTGCTGCAGTTCGCCCCAGTGAACGACCGCGCGGTTGACGCACGCTTCACGATCGCTCTTCAGGCGGCGCTCGGTTGCCGCCATCGACGGTGGAAGAATAGATAAGAGCACGTCGCGGTCGTGCGCTTCACCGAGCGCGTCCTGTAGCTGTGAGAGCCGGTCCGCGATCGCTTCGGGCGCAATATAGAGTTCCTGGAAGCGCTCGAGCGCGTAACGTAGGCGTTTGCATGCGATTCTGAAGTCGTGCAACGCTTGCTTCTCGCGCGTTTCGAGTCCGCCCGCGAGTGCGCGCGCCTCTTGCAGACGCGTATCGACGATGCGCTCGACGAGCTCGTGCAGGTCGTCGACGTTCTCGAGTTCGATTCGTGCCGCCTTCATACCGCGCTACGGTGCGAAGCGCATGCGGCGAAGCTCCCTGCACGCTTGTTGTGTCGCGAGACGCTCTTGGACGCGCAGGCGTTCGAGAAGCGGAAGCGCCAGCTCGGCCTCGGTGCGATCGACGCTGCCCTCCAGCAGGCGCAGAATGATCGTGGCGTCGCGAGCCGCGTCCGTTGCGCCCGCGGCGCGTTTAACGCGCCGCCGCAAGCGTTTCGAATCGGTTATGCCGGCGACGTCCTCGAGCAGCGAGCGGAAGCGCCGACCGGTGGTGCGCACGTCGTGAAGACGCTTCTCGTTCGGCTCGCCGACGAAGCGTTTCCGAGCGCGTTCGAGCGCGCGCTGCTCGCGGCGGATCGTCTTGTTCAACCACTTCATCGCGACGGGGCACTCACCGGCCGCGGCTTCGACGGGGGTCTTTCGGCCGCCCTTCGCGAAGCAGGAATTCCGCTGTGAGATCGACGCGCCTACCCGTCCTCATCGTGCTGCTCGTCGTCGTTGCCGCGGCCTACTGGTATTATCACTCGCAGCGCACCGCGAGCAACGGCGAATCGATCGCCGTCTACTACACGAAGCTCGATGGAAACTCGCTCGGCGACGTACGCGTGTCGCTTCGTCCGCCGCTGGCCGGAGAGAGTGCCGCGGAGCATCAACACAACGCGGCGCTCTACGCCGCGGTTCAAGCCGTCGCCGGTCCGCCGAACGGAACTAGCGCGATTCGCTTCCCTCCCGGTACTCGCGTGCTGGGCGTCGCCGTGAACGGATCGACGGCCACCGTCGATCTCTCGAAAGACGTCGAGCAGCAAGCCGGCGGTTCGTTTGGCGAAACCGGGCAGTTCAAAGCGCTCGTATTTACCGTGACCGGAATCAAGGGCATCGATGCGGTCCAAGTGACGGTCGACGGCAGCCGGCTGGAAACGCTGCCCGGAGGACATCTCGAGCTTGACCAACCGCTTCATCGTTCGGACTTTTAAGAGCCGTCGGGCTCCTAGCGCCGCGGCCGCGGTCGTTCTATTGCTGCTCGCGGCTTCGCCCGCTCGCGCCGACACACCGTTGGTCGCGCTCTATCAAGGACAGACGATTCGTCTCACGCACGTGTCGGAAACTTCCGGAGGCCTCGCCGTCGGCGTTGCGGATCCGGGCTTCGCCGCGCTGCTGCGCGGCGCCGGAGCGTGGCTCACTTGGAAGCAGGGCGAGCGGTACGTATTGATTACCACATCGGTACCGACCGTGATCAGCTTCGCCATCGGCGATCGCCGATACGACGTTGGTCCGATCGCACTTCAGGCGAGCTTTGCGCCGTACGAGCGTGGAAACGAAGTCTACCTTCCATTGAGCGAGTTGTTGGGTGCGCTCGGTCTCGCGCTTCGGCAAGACGGCGCCGTCAAGCTTTTGCAGCCGCAGCTCGCGGCGCTCGACGTGCACGACGAGGACGGACGCGTGACGATTGCCGCGCATGGCGGCGCTCCGCTGCACCCGAGAATCGTGCAGCAGAGCGCCGAAGCGATCACGTATGCCTTCGACGGCGTCGGGACGACGCTCGCCGGTACGCGCAAGATCGGTACGGGAGGAGTTCGCGCGCTCCAAGTCTCGGTCACGGGCAGCGCGCGCAATCCCACGACGCTCGTCACCGTCCGTCTCGACGCCGGTACCGTTGCCGCCGCGCCGCAGAGTACCGGCGAGCGCGACGTTACGCTCGCTTTTAGCGGAACGCAGGCTGCGCCGCAGTCCGTGGCTGAAGCGTCGCCGACGCCCGAGCCCGCGCCGCCGAGCGAGAACGAACCTTCTCCGGCGCCGGGCGCCGCCGTCGTCAATGCGGTCACCACCGCGCCGAGCGACAATGGTGAGACCGTTACGGTCGCCGTCAGCGGGAGCGCCGTCTACGAGTGGCATCGGCTGCGCGATCCCGACAATCGCTTCTGGGTCGACGTCAAGAACGCGCAGCTCTCGGGACCACCCGTCGACGAGAGCGCGACGAGCCCGATCGACTCGCTGCGCGTCCGGCAGATCGATGCGTCGACGGTGCGAATAGCGCTGACGCTTGACGGATCCAAGCCGGTCACCGTTACGCCGTCGGTGAACGGCTTGATTCTCGACGTCGGCGCGGCGGACGTCGCCGACGTCCCGCGCGCAGGCGGTGGTAGCCTCGGCAATCTCGTCTCCGCGAGCGAGCAGAATCCGCCGTTGGTCACGCCCGCGCCGATCGACAACAGCGAATCGGGCGACGCCGGCGGAAGCGATCAGAGCGGTTGGAAGTTCGGACCGAAGAACGGTTACGTGCCAACGAATCCGCGCCTCATCGTGATCGATCCCGGTCACGGCGGCAGCGACGTCGGCACGCAGCATGGCGGGCTGCGCGAGGCCGACCTCACGCTCGACATGGCTAAGCGCCTTCGCGACCTTCTAGTCGCGCGCGGCTGGCAAGTGAAGTTGACGCGCGAGACGGACGTAGACGTCTACGCGCCCAACGATAGCGCGCACGACGAGCTCCAGGCGCGCGTCGACGTGGCGAATAACGCCGGTGCGAGGCTCTTCGTCTCGATTCACGCAAACGCGTTCATCAATTCGGGGCCATACGGAACGACCACCTATATCTCGAAGCCCTCGGACGTCGCCTTTGCGAAGATCGTCGAAATGCATCTCGCCGCCGACGGGACGAAAGACGACGGAGTCATCAAGGCTCACTACTACGTCACGTTTCACACCCGGATGCCGGCGGTGCTGATCGAGACTGCGTTCCTCACCAATCCAAGCGATTACGCGCTG
>DATASC010000225.1:0-23921 GCA_036269355.1 Candidatus Cybelea sp.
CGGTGTGCGTGTACCCGTACAGCGACGTGTCCGCGCCCTTGAAGCCGGCGAAGATGTCGTTGAACGTCCGGTTCTCTTGGACGATGACGACGATGTGCTTGAGATATTTTCCCTCGGGTCCGTGCTGCGGCGGCCCTTGGGTCGGCGGCGGCAAGACCGGCGGCGACGAGGCGCCTCCGCCACCGGAAGAGCAGGCGGCCACTGCGAGCGCGGCGAGCGCGAGCCCAAGGAAGGCGCGCAGCATCGCTAAGTCTTTTCGAGTTGCGCCGTGATCCACGGTGCCATGAAGTAACGCCAGAGAATTTTCATGAGCGCGGCAACGGGAATCCCCAAGATCAGGCCTGGGATTCCGAAGAGCTCGCCGCCGGCAAAGACGGCGAACATCGCGGCGATCGGCGAGACGCCGACCGACTGGCCCATGATCTTTGGAACCAGAACGTTATCGCTGATGCGCGCCATGCCGAACATGATCAACTGCACCCAAACGATCATCCAGAGACCCTGCGGGGCGCACATCGGTATCGCGATGAGCTCGGCAACGAGCATTCCGATGATCGGGATCGCGTAGGCCACCGCGGAGATGAGGCCGATGATGAGCGAGAACTTGAAGCCGATAATCGCACACGCGACCGCGATTACGGCGCCGGTAATCGCACTGACCACGACCTGTCCGGAGATGTAGTTGCTGAACAGCTCGGTGACCTCGGCCGCGAGCTTGCGCGCCGTGTCGCGGCGCTTCGGAGGAAACATCGAGGCGAACGCCTCGCCGATCTGCGTGTCGTTGAGAAGGAATAGGACCGAGAGAATAATCGCGGAGAAGACGACGAAGAAGCCGGTAAAGGTGTTCACGGCGATCGCGCCGATCGATGCGACTGCCGTGCTGACGAAGCCGGAGATTTGCGCGCCGCCGATCTTGCCGATGTTGAAATCTGACACGGGAATCTTCAGCGTCGGGAAGTGCTGGTCGAGCGACAACTCCATGGAGAGCAGCCAGTTCTGCGCGGCCGTGGCGAAGCCGGGGATGTTCGTCACGAGCAACTGCGTCTGATCGATCGTAAGCGGAAGGACGATCGCCAAGAAGACCGCCACGACGATCAGGAGTCCCAAGAAGACGATCCCGATCGCCACCGGCTTGGGCATACGCCGCTCCAGCCGAGCGGCGATCGGCCGAACTCCGAACGCGATGAAGGCGGCGATCACGAAGATCGAGATCGTGCGAGGGATGTGACGCGCGATCCAGATCACCACGATGAGGAGCGCAAGGGCGCCGACGATCGTCGCAATCCGGCGGACGAGATCGCGCGCTACAGGGGCTTGCACAGCAAACGCCGCTCGGTCCGGTACCCGCTGCGCGCGTACAGGCGCTGCGCCGCGTCGTTCTCTTCGGTGACCATTAACGCAATATACGGTAGACGGCGCCTTCTTGCCTCATCCTCGGCCGCATCGAGAAGCGCCGCCCCCACGCCTCTGCCCCTCAAGCCCGGCTCGACGGCCATATAGGCGACGAAGGCTTGGTCTAGGAGCGTTACTTCGTCGGGAAGCCGGTCGAGGAGCAAGAGAAACCCGGCGCGCTCGCCGTCGAGATCGGCGACGAGGGTGACGTTCGACTGGCTCTCGACGACCTCGCAGAGACGCGCGAAAGCCGTCCGCGCGTTCGCCTCGCTAGCCGGCCGCAACGAGGCAACGCTCGACATCACGCTTCGACTTCCAAGATCTTGGATGAAGTCTCGGTCCTTCGCCGCTTCCGCCGCGTCGCGCGCGCTCCGCCGAACCTCAATCGTCACGAACGGCGCGAACCGGGATCGGCGATCGGCGCGCCGGATCGGCACATTGGGCACTCCGACTCATCGTACGATTCCAGGGGCAGATCGAGCAATACGTTCACTGGCAAGCCGTCATCGCTGGCGAAGGCCCGCAACGCCGCTATCGTAGGAGCACGAGAGACGATCACGCCGAGTCCGACGATTGCCGAGCCGCGGGCGCGCACCACCGCAATCGTCTCGCCGATCGATAGACCGGTCGTCACGACGTCCTCGACGACGAGCGCCCGATCGTCCGCCGTCAAAGCAAAGCCGCGGCGCAGCACCGGTACGCCGTTTTCCTTTTCGACGAAGATGGCTTTCGTGCCGAGGTGACGCGCGACTTCATAGGCGAGCAGAATTCCGCCGACGGCCGCGCCGACGACGACCGTCGGCTCGAGTGAGCTAAACGGCTCGGCGATCGCGCGAGCGACCGACTCGAGCAGCACTGGATCTTCTAGGACGCGGAACTTCTGGACGAAACGATCGCTGTGACGCCCCGAGCTCAACCGGAAGTGCCCTTCGAGCAGCGCGCCGCGCGAGGCAAGCGCGCGGTGAAGGTCGATCTCGGTTGCGCTCATGCGCGCACGGTCATTTCGTCGAGAATCGTTTTGGTGGCGGCAACGGGATCGGCCGCCTCGACGATCGGACGCCCAACGACGAGGTAGTCGGCGCCCGCCTCAACGGCTTGTGCGGGAGTCGTTACACGCTTCTGATCGGCGTGAACCGTCCCGGAAGGACGAATGCCCGGCGTCAGCGTGAGGAAATCGTCGCCGAAAAACTGCTTGAGGTCGCGCACCTCGTGAGCGCTGCAGACGACGCCGCTGCAGCCGGCGTCGCGCGCGAGTGCGGCGAGACGGATCGCGTTTTCGCCGAGACCCCCTTGAAAGCCAAGCTCGTTGAGGTCTTCGGCAGCAATGCTCGTCAGCAGCGTCACCGCGAACACGTGCGGCGCCGAAACGCCGAGCTCGGCCGCACGCGTTTCCGCCGCGTCGACGGCGGCCCGCATCATGTCGAGTCCGCCCACCGCATGAACGTTGACGATCTGCACGTTCGGCCGCACCAGTTGACGGCACGCCGCCGCTACGGTGCGCGGAATGTCGTGCAACTTCGCGTCGACGAAGGTTCGCACGTCGCGTGCTTCGCAGTACGTGAGAATCCGTTCGGGATAGCCGTACAGTGCTTCGAGGCCGATCTTGACGATGACGTCGAGCTCGTAAAGCTTATCGACGAGCTCCTCGGCTCGCTCTGCGCTCGGCACGTCGAGCGCGACGATCAGCTGGGCCATCCAAGCACCTGTGTCGTCAACCTGTGTCTCCTTCGTATTGATTCGGTGTAGCGAACCCGACGTTCGCCTTCCCGACGATCTCTTCGATTCGCGAAAGACCGCGGCGAGCAAGATAGTCCTGCAAGCCGCTTGCGATGCGCTCCGGTATTCGCGGATCGGTGAAGTTCGCCGTTCCGATGGAGATCGCCGTCGCTCCCGCCAAGAAGAACTCGAGCGCGTCCGTGAGCGTTTCGATGCCACCCTGACCGACGATCGGAATCTTCACGGCCTGCGCGACCTCGTAGACCGCCAGCACCGCGATCGGGCGAATCGCCGGCCCCGAGAGGCCGCCCGAAACGTTGCCCAACCGCGGTTGCCACGTCTCGACGTCCACCGCCATGCCGCGCACGGTGTTGATCACGGCAAGCGCGTCGGCACCGGCCGCCTCCGCCGCCCGCGCGACCGAACAAATGTCGGTCACGTTGGGCGAGAGCTTCACAATGAGTGTCTTGCCGGTGGTAGAGCGAGCGGCTTTAACGACTTCCGCGGTCAAACCGGCGTCGCAGCCGAAGGTCTCGCCTTCGCTCGCGACGTTCGGGCACGAAACGTTGAGCTCGATCGCGGCGATTTCGCTGCACGCGGCAAGGCGCTCGCAGACGTAGGCGTAGTCGTCGACCGAAAAGCCGGCGACGCTGCCGACGATCTTACAGGGCCGATCGGCAAACTTGTGGACCTCGTGCGCGAGATACCAGTCGAGCCCGGGGTTTTGTAAGCCGATCGCATTGAGCATTCCGGCAGGCGTGTGCACGATCCGCGGGACCGGATTGCCCAGTCGAGGTAGACGCGTTACGCTCTTAAGCACGATCGCGCCAATCTTCGAGAGGTCCGCAAACGGCGCGAACTCCTCACCGGATCCGTAACAACCGCTGCCCATGAGAGTCGGAACGGCAAGTTCGAGTTTCCCGATCTTCGTCGCGAGACTTGGGCGCGCGTTCACCATCGCAACTCGTCCGCCCAAAAGACCGGACCCTCGCGGCAAACGCGCGCGTAAACCACGTCGCTCCCGCCTTCGCTTGCGGGCGGAAAGCTCGGCGCTTGCGCGCTCGTGCGCACGACCGGAACGACGCAGCCCCAGCAGCCGCCGACCCCGCATCCGAACGTCTCTTCGAGCGAAAGCTGCGCGCGTACGCCGAAATCGGCCGCGACGCGCGCCACAGCGCGCAGCATCGGGGTCGGACCGCAGGCGAAGATTGCGTCGGGCTTTCGCGCTTGCGCGAGCGCTTCGGTTACGAATCCGCGTTCGCCGGCGCTTCCGTCGTCGGTGGTCACGACGAGCTCGCAACCCAAATCGGCAAAGCGCTGCGCGTCGACGAGCAAACTTGCCGTGCGCGCTCCATAAAAGAGGCGCACGCGCGCGCCGGCACGCAGCAGTGCTTGCGCACAGAGCAGTACCGAGGCGATTCCAACGCCGCCGGCCACGATCGCTGCATCGCGCGCGCCCACCGAAACGTCGAAGCCGTTGCCGAGCGGACCGACGACGTCGAGGCGATCGCCGGCGTGCAACTGGGCGAGTTCGCGCGTGCGATCGCCGGTTACAAAGAAGAGAAGGCTTGCGAGCTTGCCTTCTGCTTCGTAGATGGCGAGCGCGGTTGCAGCCGTTTGCGCGCTTGGTGGAACTGCCATGACGTATTGACCCGGCTTTACGGCACTCGCTAGGCCGGGTGCGTCGAGCGACAACAATACCACGCCGTCGGCGAGGACACGACGCTCGACGACGGTAGTCACGTGTGCGCCGGCATTTGGGTCAAGCGTCGCCATTTCTTCAGCTATTTTCAACAAATTCTTACGAAAATCTCTGGAAATGGCTACACGCTCTTGCCGTCAGAGCCGTTATACTGTATAGAGAGCGTAAATAATAGGGAAAGGAGGGTCCACAGATGGCAGGTCTTATCGTCTTCAAATCGCTAGCCGACGCACTCAGAGCGGGCTATCAGGTTTACGATCGGACTGCTGACGGATATCTGGTCAGGACGCGTACGGCCGCCGGCTGGGCCATGGCCTTGGTGTCCTGCACGTAATATCGTCTTTATTCGACAAGTAATGCCGCCGGTCAACCGACCGGCGGCATTACTATTTGACGACCGTCCCGCGGTCAGCCGCGGTAATCCGGGGGCGAGGCGGGCTTCTCGATCTCCGGGGTTGCTCCCGGGCGCCAGCCGCCGTAGGCCGGCCCCGGCATCGCGCTTCCGGCCTCGCGGCTCGGCGAGCTCGCCGCTCCCGGAGACGGTCCGAACTGCTGGCGGGCGGCGGGCGGCCCGAAGGTGGCCCCGCCTAGGACCGCTCCGATGATCTGGGCGATGCCGACGAAGAGTGGGATCAGGCCACCCAGGAGCCAGGGACCGTAGACGTAGGTCCCGTCGCCACGGTACCCGATGAACCCGAGTCCGATGAGCAACGCGAGCCCGACGAACGCCACCTGCATCCCCCGCCGCAGCTGGTGCTGCGGATAGTAGTCGGCCGGATAGTAGCCGTAATGGTTCGGCGTGGCATCGGGGGCCGCGTTTGGCGCCCACCCGTGCTTCATGGCGCGGCGCATTTCGCGAGCGTTGGGAGGCGGCGCGATACCTTGGCGCAGCATCTCCATGCGCTCTTGATGTGCGAGCACCCGCGAGACGATGAACGCGGCGATCGGCGCTCCGAAGATGAAGATGATCGCAATCGCTGGTACGAAATCGCTAGTGTCCATAACTTTGGAGTTCTCCGTTAGTCTTGATGTGTATCGAGCCGTCGCCGGTGTTCAGCGTCATGCGTGCGGTGCCGGCGCCGAGGCGGACCGTCCGCTGCGCCGAATCGTCGTCGCTGCTGGAAGAGTTTCCGTCGACGTTAATGTGTCCGTCGCGCGTCGACGCATCGATGGTGAGATCGGCATTGGGCGAAAGGCTTACGAGCATGGGACCATCGCCGGTTTGTAGGGTCGCGTCGCGCGCGACGCTCAAGTCGCCGGCTTCGATGCGCCCGTCGTGCGTCGTCGCTGAGAGCGACGTGACCGCAACGCGATCGAGCGACAGGTGACCGTCGTTCGACTGCATCGCAAGCCGGTCGCCGCGAACGTTGGTTGCTTTAAGGTAGCCGTCGTCGCTGCGTGCGTCGACGGTTCCTTGCAGATCCGTCAGCGTGATGTGCCCGTCTACCGAATGGACGCTGACGGCGCCGGTTAGGCCATCGACATCGGCGCCCGAGCAGCGCGCGATCTCAAGACGGGCGGCTGAAGGCACGTCTACCTCGATACTCTGCGTGCTGAAGCCGAAGATGCCGATCGAGAGGTCGGGCACGCGCGCTCGTTCGATGCTGACGCCGTCGGACGTACGGGCGACGTGCAGCTGCGGGTACGTCGTGTTGGAGAAGACGCCGCCGCGGATCTGCGTGAGATCGCGCACGTGGACCAGCGAGTCGCCAGAGACGCCGACGCGCACGCGTGAGTCGGCATCGTCGACGACGACGTGCGGAGTCGCACCGGCCTCGAGCGGCGCAATCGGCGACGCTGCAAAATCAACGTGGTGCAGACCCGCGGCTAGCGACGCGCGTCCGTGACCGATCGCGAAGAGCGCCATACCGACGATCACGATCTCGGCCGCGACGAGCATCGCGACGACTGACGCGCGCGACATTTAAAGACGCGGTCCCCAGCCGTCGAAGGTGGGGCGCAGCGATTGCGCGGAGTTCCGGTCTTCGCTGGGTAGGCCTGGAAGCGTGCGATCGCGGCCGGCGCCGCCGGGAAGGGTTTTGTTCGGAATCGTGGTCATTCTGCGAGTTGTGCCTCCGTGAAAAGTTCCTGCCCTAGCTACGCCGGGTCCACCGTTATGTTTCGACCGGACCGCTCCCTCAGCGAACGAAACAAAGCCCGCTCCGCGCGCGTACGACGAGCGTGTCGGCACTCTTGGCGGAGGCTCCGCGACCCCGGATGAGGGCGGAGCCGCAGGACGGCGATTTGGTGGCGATGACGCTCCGGGGCCACCCGGAGGCCTTCGCTACGCTCGTCGAGCGATACGACCGAGCCGTCTATCACTTAGCGTACCGCACGCTGCACGACGTGGAGGAGGCTCGCGACGTGACCCAAGAGGCATTTTTCAAAGCTTTTCGCAGCCTGCGAACGTTCAAGACCGGAGCGAAGTTCTCGACCTGGATCTTCGCAATTACCTACCACGCGTGCTGCGACCGGCTCAGCCGGCGCAAGCACTATAGCGGCGAGGAGCTCCCCGAGCGCGCCGACGCCGCACCCGGACCCGAGCAGCGGGTCATCTCGCTCGACGAGGCCTCGCGGCTGCGCGCCGCGATCGACGCGCTGCCCGAGAAGTACCGCACGGTCGTCACGCTCTTCCATCTGCAGGGCAAACAATACGACGAGATCGCAAGCGTCTTGGGCCTTCCGATGGGTACGGTAAAGACACATTTGTTTCGCGCGAAGGAGCAGCTCCGCAGGCTTCTGAGCGGGATGGAGGTAACGGAATAATGACCATGGACGAGCTCGAACGCGCAATTCTCGAGCTGCCGCTCGAGGAACCGCCCGAGGGGCTGCGTGCCTCCATCTTGCTTGCGACCGCCTACCGGCCGGCGCCGGCCTTCTCATTCGTCGAACTCGCCACGCTAGGTGCGCTCGGCGCGGTCGGACTCTGGCTGGTCGTGCAGTTGATCTTGGGAGGCGGCTCGCTTTTCGTTCAAACGCTCGGCACGATCGGTTCGGCGCTCTCGCACACCCTCTCCAATGGTGCGGTGGTCGCATGGCTCGCCGCCGGCGGCGCGACCGCGCTCTGGCTGACGCTTTTCAACGGATCTCATCCACTTCTGGTTGCCTCGCACAGGTCCGAACGGAGTGCCGGACGATAATGTACCGGCATGGAGAAGCACGCAGCGCAGGAGCGACGTCCCTATAGAGTCCTCGTCATCGAGGACGACGCGGCAATTAGCCGCGTCTTGCAGCTTGAACTAGAGCACGAGCGCTACGACGTCGAAGTCGCGCGCGACGGATTATCCGGCCTCGAGAAGGCCCTCAAAGAGCCCGACCTCGTGATCTTGGATCTTATGATCCCGCGCATGGACGGCCTGGAAGTCTGCCGCCGAATCCGCGCCAAGAGCCGCGTCCCGATCATCATGCTCACGGCGAAGGACCGCGTGCCGGATCGCGTCGCCGGACTTGACGTCGGCGCCGACGACTACGTAACCAAACCGTTTTCCACCGAAGAGCTCCTCGCGCGCGTCCGTGCCCGTCTGCGCGAACGCGTCCCACAGGGCAACGTCATCGAGTACCGCGACGTCGTCATGGATCGCGACCGGCACGAGGTGCACCGCGGCGGCAAGCCCATCTCGCTCACCGCAAAAGAGTACGCCCTGCTCGAGTACCTGCTGCTGCATCGCAACAAAGTACACACCCGCGACGAGCTCTTCAACGGCGTCTGGGGCAGCGACTTCCTCGGTGACTCGAACCTGATCGACGTCTACATCCGCTACTTGCGTGGAAAGATCGACGACGGATTCGATGACAAGCTCATCACGACGGTACGCGGCGTGGGATACACCATCAAGGATTAGGGCTTATCCGATGGCCGCTTCGCTTGAACGCGTGCTGCTCGAAGCCGCTCGTCGCGCCACCTCCATGTGGCGCTCCTGCTGCACCACTTTTTCGGGAGAGCGGAGCTTTGGAACGGCCCTCCGGGCCGGCCCGAAAAAGTTGGAGCCTTCTCGCAGCACGCATCCATCGCTCACGGCCACTAAATAAGTCATGTCGCTTAAGTGGCGCATCGCACTCGGATACTCCGCGTTGTTGATCGTGGCGATTACGGCCATGAGCGGGATTATCATTTGGCGCCTAGAGCAGATTCTCTACGATCAGGCACGGACGAGCGTCAATGCGACGATGCGCGGTATCGTGCAGTTCGCGCAGCAGGCGACGACACCGTTCTCGCTCGAGGACTCGTCGCTGGGAACGCTGCAGCTGCTCTTCAACAGCGCCAATTTGGCGACGTGGAACTCGACGAGCAGCTACGTGCAGGTCGATTCGGGACGCGGCTATCCGCTCGCGAAGACCGCAAATCTCGGTGCATTAACCATTCCACCTAATCCTAAACTTTCGGTAGCGCGCGACGTCTTGTTTCGCGAGGAGACGCTGGGGGCGCGGACGTTTTTGATCGAGGACCGGCTGATCAAGCAAGGGCAAAATTCGGCGATCATCCACGTCGCGGAGCCGCTCGATACGCTGCGTCGTACGTTTGCCCTCGCCAGCGAAGCAATTATTGTGGTTCTGGCGACGACTGGGGTGGCGGTCGTGATTTTTTCAATCGTCTTTGCGTCGCAAGCGACGACGCCGATCAACGAGTTGTCGCGCGAGATGCGCGAGATTAGCTCCGACCGGCTCGCGCTCGCGGCGGGCACCTTCGACGGCCGGCGCAGTGGCCCCGAGCTCGACCGGCGAAGCGACGAGATCGGGCGGCTCGCAAAGAGTTTCAACGACCTGCTGGCTCGCTTGGCCGAGGCGTTCGCGCGCGAACGGCAGTTCATTTCGGATGCGTCGCACGAGCTCAAGACGCCCCTCACGTCGATCAACGCGAACGCGCAGATGCTCTTGCGCTGGGGCGATCGCGATCCGGCGATACGCACGGAGAGCTTGGAAACGATCGCCAACGAGAGCGCCGATCTCGCCGCGATGGTCAACGGAATGCTCACGCTCGCGAAAGCCGATCGCGGCGACGAGATTCCGAAGGAGGCGCTCTCGCTCGCGCAAATCGCCAGCGAGGTAACTCAGAACGCGCAGCCGAGGGCTGCCGAGAAGCATATTTCGCTCACGTTCGAGCACGCCGGCACGCCGATCGTCTACGGCGACGCCCATCTGTTGCGCCAGCTGGCCGGGAATCTGGTGGACAATGCCATTAAGTTCACGGAGAACGGGAGCGTCGACGTCCGCGTCGGTGAGAACCACGATTCGGCCTGGATCGAGGTCGCGGACAGCGGCCCCGGGATCCCGGCCGCGGAGCGCGCGCATATCTTCGAGCGGTTTTACCGGGCGGACAAGGCGCGGTCGCGCAGCGTCCCGGGCACCGGCTTGGGCCTTGCGATCGTCCGCTCGATAGCCCGGGTCCACGGCGGGGAGGCGACGGCGGCCCAGGCTCCGAGCGGCGGGGCCCTCTTACGCGTCAGTCTGCCGCGCCTTCGCCCTCCGTTCACCGACTTTTCATGATGGCCACGCGGCTGTACCGATACAATACTTTCGTGCACGGTAGATTGGGGCGAGGAGCACTCGTGACGCTCGTCGCCTTACTCGTTTCCCTGGCCCTTGCCGGGCCTGCCCGAGCCGACGAGCAGTTCGACGTCGGCCCCTCGCCCATTCTCAACCTGCACGTCAGCCGCGGCCAGGTAACGATTCAAACATGGGATCGGCCGCAGGTCTTCATCTCCGCCGAGAACCCGATCGACGTGCGGCACCTCGCACCCTCGGCCGTCGACTCGCAGATTCCCAGGCAGGTGCAGATCGCGTCAGACCAGGTTCAGACCGAGCACGGACCCGTGACGCTGCCCGAAGAGTCTTTCGTCGTTCCGGAACTGCCCGGCGGCCCGCACGACGCAATCGTCGCCCGCGGCAGCGGCCGGATGACCATTCTGATTCCGCGCAGCGCGGCGATGGTGATGGCGCAGCAGCGCGGCGGCCATCTCACGATCTCGAACTATCACGGGGTATTCATCGCGCACGCCCGCGGGGCCGGCGTGTCGCTCAACAACGTAAGCGGTACGGGATTCGTCGAGTCGCTGCGCGGCCGCATCGTCGCGACCGACTCCACCTTCGATCGGCTGCGGGCGCGCACTGCCACGGGCGACATGCTCTTCAAGGGCTGCACCTCGCAGCAAATCCAGGCAACGAGCGCATATGGATCGATCGTCTACGACGACGGCGGCTTTCAGCCGGGCTTAGCGCGCTTCGAATCGGAACACGGCAACGTCGCGCTCGGCGTCCGCGGCAACGCGGAGATCGGCGCGCACAGCGGTACCGGTCACGTCGAGTCGAGTTTCGACGACGACGCTCAAGTGCGCGGTGACCCGGCGACGAAACAGGCGACGGTCGGCAACGGCGGCCCCGTCGTGACCGCAACGTCGAAAAACGGTTCGGTCTATCTCTACAGCGGTTCGATGAACGAACACCCGCACGTGCGACAGGAACTCAGCGGCAGCACGCGCCTTCCGATCCAGCAAGTGCCGCAGCGTCCTCCGGCCGAGCGGCCTCCGCCGCCAATTTAAACGGTCGCCGCGGCGACCTCCGTTTCGAGATCCAGCGAGAACCCGTCGTACGCCGCAATCGCGCGTATGCCGAGCTCGTCTTCGAGTTCGGCAGCGAGCTTCGGCGGATCGGCTTCGAGCATCTTCGTTCCGAAATGCTGAAAGACGGCGACCTTCGGACGCACGCCCGCAACGACGTGACGCGCGTCGGACCACGCGAAATGATCGATCTGCATGTCGTCGCGATGACGCAGCACGTTGACGACCAAGACATCGGGCCGATGCTTCGCATAATCGTCGACGAGCCGCTCGAAATAGCGCCCGCAGGGAAGATACGAGACGCGAAGAGCGTCGTGCACGAAGTGCAGACCGTGGGTCGCGACCGCGTGCACGTGCAGCATCGACGTGTAGAGCTCGACGTCGCCGATGCGATAGGGACCGCTGCTGGGTTCGAGGCGCTCGATGCGCTCAACGAATCGGTGCGTATACGGCAGCACCACCGGCTCCTCGTCGAACGCGTCGGCCGGAGCGAGGACCGCGCCGCGGCGGCGGAATCCACCCGAGGTCATCGCCTCAATCAGGACGTTGACGTCGCCCGAATGATCGAGATGTTTGTGCGAGAGCACGATCGCCGCGAGCTCGCGCGGATTGCACGGCGGCACGTGCGAAAGCGCGCGCACCAGAGCGCCGGGACCGGGATCGATGTGAATCTGCGTGTCTCCCAGCCGCATCCACATGCCGCCCGAGGCGCGCAACTGGCGCGCGACGACGAATCGCGCGCCGCCGCTGCCAAGGAAGAGAATCGAGGACGACAAGCTATGCGAGAACCGGAAGCCGCTGGAAGTCGCCGTTGAGGACGCTCGCCGAAGGCCGTCCGAGCCAGCGCTCGAGCACGGTGGCGTAGACGCTGCGGAAGTCGATCGTGTAACGCACGTTGCCCATGTTCGTCGCGCCGAGGTCGGGAGCCGCTCCGTAGACACCGCCTTTGACGCCGCCGCCGATTAAGAAGAGCGGCGACGCCTCGCCGTGATCGGTACCGCGATTGCCGTTCTCCTCGATCCGGCGGCCGAACTCGCTGAAAGTAAGCGTCAACACGCGGCGATCGTTTCCGTGCGCCGCAAGATCTTCGTAGAAGGCCGCGATCGCGGCGGAAAACTGGGTCAAGAGCGCGTCCTGCGTCTTCGCCTGACTCACGTGCGTGTCGAACGATCCGTGTTCGACGTAGATCGCCCGCGTGCCGAGATTGCTGCCGACGATCTGCGCCGCGAGCGCGAGGCTGCGCCCCAGTCCCGTCGCCGGATAAGACGCCGTCGTTTTGTAAGCCGAAACGAGTCGCGGCAGCTCCTCGGAGCTGCGCTGGGCCTCGCCTTCGATCTCCATGATGTGCGCCAAGTACGGCGAGTTGAAGGGAAGGCTACGATCGTGCGCTTGACGTGAGAAGGCTTGGCGCGCCGCGGCATCGCGATCTACCATCAACGAATAGGCACCGAGCGCCGGAATCGCCGGAATATCGGTCCGGTCGGAGACGAGCACTTCGGGGAGCACCTTCGAGACCGCGACACCTTTAAAAAGGTTCTCGCGCGCGCCGGCTTCGTCGAAGTACCGGCCCAGCCAACCGGTGTGCTCGTAGCGCTCCGGGGCGGCCGTCTGCCAGATCTCGGTCGAACGAAAGTGCGAGTGATCGGGGTTGGGATAGCCGACGCCTTGCACGATCGCAACGATGCCCTTGTCGTAGAGCGCTTTGAACGAGCGGAGCGCCGGGTTCAAGCCAACGCGTGCGTCGATCGCCAGCACCGCGCTGCGATCGATCGCAAGATTCGGCCGCAGTCGGTAATAGCGATCGTCGCCGTGCGGCACCACGCAGTTCAGCCCGTCGTTGCCGCCGTAGAGATTGATCAGGACCAAGCAGCGGTTATCGCTTCCCGGCAGCCCCGGCAGCGGCGATTGCGCGAGCGCGCGCGCGAAGACGTGCTCGGTGCTCCCGACTACCGCGAGCCCCGAGGCCGTTGCCAACAAGAAGTTTCGCCTGTTCATTGTCATCATGAGCTTGTCGAAGGGTCAGTTCAGCTGATACGCGGGCGTTGCGAGCGCGAGATACGCGGCACCGCGCACGCGTTGGTCGTAGTTCTCGACCGAAAGCGAGGCCAGTGCAGCGCTTCCGGTGCCCATTAAGTATCCGTTCAGCTCGACGAGCGAGGCGGGCGCAACGTCGTCCTGCAAGAGAGTCTGCGCGATCGACGCCGCCACATTCTTCGGCGCGATCGGCAACCCGCGCAGCCACGACGAAGCCTCGAGGGTCTGCGAGCCGAGCAGCCGCGTCAAAAAGTTTTGCCGCGCGATCATCGTCGCGCTCGTGAGCCAATTCGCACCGCCCGGCCAGCCGGCGACGCTCGGCGGAAAGAAGAGCCGCTGGCCCATTTGCTGAAGCGCGGGCAGCGCCGACTCGTCGATAGCCGGCAAGCCGAGCGCTTTGTGCGTCCCGACGACGAACTCGACGGGACTCTTCACGAGCGCGCGGTAGGCACGGACGCTGAAGAAAACGTTGCTGGCTAGGATCGTGCTCAAGACCGGCGCGAGCTCGTAGTTATGCACGCGAATCAGCTCGGCCACGCCGTCGACGAGCTCGCTCTCGGGATCGTTGTAGACGAGCCAGTTCAGGAGACCTGCGGCGAAGAATCGCGCGCACTGCGGCTGATCGAAGATGATGTTGACGACGTCGTCGCCGTCGAAGTACCCGGTTCGTCCGAGCAAGGTCTTTCGTCCGCCGTCGTGCCGCGTTGGATCGAACGCCACCGCGTCGGTCTTGCGATTTACTTTCCATCCGGTCCAGGCGCGTGCCGATTCGCGCACGTCGTTCTCGCTGTAGTTGTCGACGCCGAGGGTGAAGAGCTCCATGAGCTCGCGCGCGTAGTTCTCGTTCGGATGGGCGGCGACGTTGTTGGCGCCGTCCAAATATATCAGCATTGCGGCGTCTTTCGAAACGTCGCGCGTCAGTTCGCGAAGGTTCCCCGTCGCATTGCTTCGGAACAGCGCGTTCTGGTTGTACGTGATGCGGGGAAAGCGCGGCGTCGCTCGCGAGGTGAAGTGCCCGTGAAAGTAGAGCGTCATCTTCTCCTGCAGCGGCGCCGGAGTCGTAAGCATCCGGTTGAGCCACCAGAGTTGCAGCGCCGCTAGATTGTGGCGCGCTTCGCGCATTCCGGTTGGACCTGCGATCTCGCCCTCGGGCGGCGCGGGAATCGATTTCGCGGAAGGGACCGCTACCAGCGCGGACGCCGCCTCTTCCGCACGCATTTCGGCGAAGCGACGCACCTCGTCGGGAGTTCCGCCGAAGCCGGCGCGACGCAAAAGGTGCGCCGCCGCGCGTACGCCGAGCGTACCGCGATAGGGCTGCAACGCGGTGGAATAATCGGGCCTTCCCTGCGGACGGGCGATCCCGCCGACGTCGACCTGAGCCTGCGCGGCCATATATCGTAGCTACCATTCCGCGCGAGGCTCGCCCTTGACTTTTTGAGCAGGTCTAACCGGGCTCTAAGCGCGAGGCGCCGAATGGCGGCGGCGATGGCAGTGCTCGAATCGCGGCTCGATCGGAGTTCCGAGAGCTTCCGCGTCAACGCGCAACGAATGGAGCGGCTAGTCGGAGAGTTACGCGACCGGCTCGTTGCGGTTCGCGCCGGCGGCGGGGCCGACGCGGTCGAAAAGCATCGCCGGCGCAAGAAGCTCACCGCGCGCGAACGCGTCGAACGCCTGATCGATCCAGGTTCGGCCTTCCTCGAGCTCTCCGCGCTTGCGGCACTCGACATGTACGCGAACGGTTCGCCCGCCGCCGGAATGCTCACCGGAATCGGCGTCGTCGAGGGGCAGCACTGCGTCATCGTCGCCAACGACGCAACCGTCAAGGGCGGCACCTATTATCCGATGACGGTAAAGAAACATCTGCGCGCGCAAGAGATCGCGGAACAGAACCACCTCCCATGCATCTATCTCGTCGATTCGGGCGGCGCGTTCTTGCCGCTCCAAGATGAGGTTTTTCCCGATCGCGATCACTTTGGCCGAATCTTTTACAATCAGGCGCGCATGTCGGGCAAACGCATCGCGCAGATCGCCGCGGTGATGGGATCGTGCACCGCCGGCGGCGCGTACGTTCCCGCGATGAGCGACGAGACCGTGATCGTCAAAGGCCAAGGAACGATCTTTCTCGGCGGTCCACCGTTGGTGAAGGCGGCAACCGGCGAAGAAGTGACGGCCGAAGAGCTCGGCGGTGCCGACGTCCACACGCGAATCTCCGGCGTCGCCGACCATTTCGCCAACGACGACGCGCAGGCGCTCGCAATGGTGCGCGAGATCGTGCGCAACCTGCATCTCGAGTTACCTCGCCAATGGGATCGAAGCGAGTCGCAGCCGCCGAAATACGAACCGCGCGACATCTACGGCATCATCCCGGCGGACAGCCGAATCGGCTACGACGTGCGCGAGATCGTCGCGCGGCTCGTCGACGCCTCGGAGTTCCACGAGTTCAAGTCGCGATACGGTACGACGCTGGTCTGCGGCTTCGCCCACATCGAGGGACACCCGATCGGAATCCTGGCCAACAACGGAATTCTCTTCAGCGAGAGCGCGCTCAAGGGCGCGCACTTCATCGAGCTCTGCGCGCAGCGCGGAACGCCCCTGCTCTTCCTGCAGAACATCACCGGTTTCATGGTGGGCAAAGAGTACGAGAACCGCGGCATCGCTAAGGACGGCGCGAAGCTCGTGACCGCGGTCGCGTGCGCCGAGGTGCCGAAGTTCACCGTGGTGATCGGCGGAAGCTTCGGCGCCGGAAACTATGGCATGTGCGGCCGCGCCTACGCGCCGCGACAGCTTTGGATGTGGCCGAATGCTCGCATCAGCGTCATGGGCGGGCCACAGGCCGCGAGCGTCCTCTCGACGGTTAAAGGCGAGATGACGCCGGCCGAAAAGACGGCATTCGAAGCGCCTATTCTGGAGAAATACGAGCGCGAAGGCAACCCGTATTACTCGACCGCCCGTCTTTGGGACGACGGCATCATCGATCCGCTCGATACGCGCCAGGTGATTGCGATCGGTCTCGACGCTGCGGCGCACGCGCCACAGCCGCGGACGCACTTCGGCGTCTTCCGAATGTAGCTACTGGATTTTGAAGTAACTCGGCGTCTCGATCCACTTGCCGTTTGCGTAGCGTAGCGTCGCGCTCACCTTCGGCTTGGTGGGGCAACAGAGGGGCGCGTCGGCCTTGTAATACGGGCCCGTCAAAACGATCGACGCCCCATCGGAACTAATCGTCGCAGCGAGGTCGCACGAGTTCGTGACCGTTGCGACCGGCCCGATGCTGCCGCCGGGCTTCGTCGCGAAGACGGCCACCGTGGCGCTGCCGCAATCGGCGGCCATCTCCTGGGACTGCACGACGAGCTGCTGCACGCCGGCGTGCATCAGCGTCGCGGAGCCGACGATACGAAGGCTCTGGACCGGAAACCACATTCTTTCGCCGCTGGCCTGCTCGACGTGCGCCAGCGGGGCGCCGTTACGCGGCGATTGGTAGCGCAGCCGGTAGGCGCCGTTGCGAAGCGCGTAGATCGAGAGATACCACTGGTAGAAACTCTGCCCGTTGCCGGATCCTACGAATTTTTTGCTGGCGATTGCGTGCCACTGCGCCGCGCCGGTTTCGCCGTTGAAACCCAGGGACGTCTGCTGCACGATCGTCCCGGGAATGGGCGGAGACCAGGTCACGCTCGCCGGTTTTGCGGTTGCGACCGTCGATACCAACGCGACGGCGGCTACGGCGACGATCGAGGCAATGGACTTTCGCATGCGCGGGTCGTTCGGCGACGGCGTGGCCGGCGCCTTATCGGCGATTTACGGCCGCAGCGCGTCCATCGGCGCGTCCGAGGGGAGCGCCATGTGGGCGAGATTCGCCGGGGGCGCCCGCACGATTCCGCTCAGCATGTCGTTCCACGACTGGCTCAGGATCGGCATCAAGCTCGCGAGCCGATGCGTGCCTCCCGATTGCGAGTAGAACGACACGTCGAGTCCCGACGCGCTCAGGAACGCTGCGGTCGACGTCGGATACCGCGTCGGTATGCTCTCGTCGGCGCTTCCCGTGAGAATGTAAAAGGGCGTCCGCGGCATCAGCGCAAGTAGGCGTTCGGAGTCGGATCCCAAGAGCGATCCCGCAATGCACATGACGGCCGTCCACTCGTCCGCATGAATCGGAGCCACCTCAAATACGGCAAAGCCGCCCATCGAGTAGCCGACTAAGTATTGTTTTCGCCGATCGATCGAAAAGGCGCGCGCCGCTTCGTGCAGGGCATCGTAGACGTCCGACGAGGAGCGGCGAAAATCGTAGTAGCCTCGGCCCCAAGGAGCGACGACGATCGCACCGGCCGCGTCGGCGAGCGGAGCCATTGGCGACGATGCGAGGAGCTGCGTCTCTGACTGCGGCTGACCGTGAAGCATGACGATCAGCGGGGTCGGGCGCCCCGGCGTGTAGCCCCGCGGAACGTAGACCGCGACCGGCTGCATCGTTCCATCGTGCGACGAATGCACGAAGACCTCGCCGAAACCGCGGACCTCGGCCATGGAGCGGTACGAGCGATCGACGAGCTGCGTTGCAAGACTCAGATCGAGGCTCGCGACGCCGGTGGTCATCTGCGACCATTGTGCCGGCGTATATCCTTGCGGCGCGTCGGTATCGAGCATTGCGAGGTCCTGATTGAGGCGCTCGTAGTAGTCGAACGTGGTCTCGCGCCCGGCGACCGGTGCGATCGTCGCGATGGCGGAGAGATAGGCGGCCGCAGTAGAACGCAGGGAGACGCGCAGGTCGTCCGCGGAACTCCCCAGGAGGAGAACATAGGCTGCGGTTGCGACCAGCGCGCCCCTGGTCATGACAATGCTTCTAACGCTCCGACGCCGGCGGTCGTGACCACGACGGCCGCTTCAAATGCCGGCGTACCACTCGTATCCCTGGTCTTCCCAGTAGCCGCCGCGACCGGCGTAGATGTTGGCGAAGCTGCCGACGACCTCGATGCGTGAAAGCCACTTCGCGCTCTTATAGCCCAGCTGCGTCGGGACTTTCAACCGCACCGGCGCACCGTGATCGGGATCGAGCGGCGCCCCGTTCAAGCGCGTTGCTAGCAGCGCCTGCGGATGGCGCGCTTGATGGAGGTCGAGACTCTCGTAATAGAGGTTGCCCGAGCCGTCGTTATCCAAGCAGCGGAACACGACGTAACGCGCGCCCGCGCGCGGTTGCACGAGGTCGAGCACCGCGCCGAGGGGCACGCCGCCCCACTCTCCGATCGCGCTCCAGCCTTCCACGCAATCGTGACGCGTGATCTGCGTGCGTTGCGACATCGCAGAGAGCTGCGCGAGGCTTAGCGCGCGCGGCCGCTCGACGGCACCGTCGACGACCAACCGGTATCCGGTAAAATTTTCCGCGACGAGCGCAGTGTAGCGCGAGTCGGAGGGCGTCGAGAAGCCGTTTACGCGAAAGTTTCGGTCCACGTCACGCTCGCGGTACTCGCGAGCGAGCCCGCGCGTTCCGATGAGCGCGTGGTTCAGTCCTTCGGCCGATTCGAGCACGCGCTGCACGGCGGTGTTCTGGCTCAAGGCGGCGCTAATCGGACCGCAGCCTGCGAGCGCCGAGAGACTCGACGCGATGAAGATGCGGCGTTTCATTCCGGTTGATACCATCCGGTGATCATCGAGCGCATCTGGTTGACGACACCCTGCGTCGCGACCTGGAAGAGATGGATCGCGAAGAAGCCTAAGAGTGCCAACATTCCGGCAAAATGCCAGAGGCGCGCAAACTGCCGCCCGCCGAACACTATCGTCAGCGGATTGGCGATGGCGTCGATCCCGGGCGAGAGCGCGAGACCCGTGAGCAGGACGAGCGGCGCGATGACCAAGAGCACCGCGGTGTACGCCGCCTTTTGCAGCGGATTGTAGATGCCGTGCGGAGGCGGAGTTTTGCGCAGCTTGAGATAGTAGGCTTGCATCGGCCAAAGCTTGGGAAGGTCGCTGAGCCGCAGAATCATCTCGCGCAGATTGCCCTTGACTGCGGTCGAGATCAGCCACGTTACCCAACAGACAACCGCGATCCACGCAAAGAAGAGATGCCACCGCCGGCCGCTCGCGAGGTCTTGATATCCGGGGATGATGATCGAGGCGCCGAAGGCGCGCGGGCCGCGCGACCCCATTCCGTCGCCCGTCCAGCCGAGCCACCCCGTGGTCACGAACGTGTGGCCGAAGATCGTGGTGGTGCCGACGCCGCCGGCCGGGGAGCCGATTGCGAGCACGCGGCGCGCCGGATCGCTCTTGTCCGAAGCGTCGAGATTCGGTGACGCGTTGAATATCTGCAAGCCGCTGCCGACGAGGATGAGGAAGGCGACGAGCCAGAGCCAATGGCTCGCCCGCGTCGCGAACGCATAGCGGTAGATGGCGGGGCGAGGTACGTCCTTCATCGTTTCAGCAAGTATAACGCTTGCGAGGCCCGCCCGGATGAAGCCGCGAACGGGGCGCCATGGCCGAAAGCGTCCGTCTAACCGTTGACGGCGGGGTTGCCCGCGTTACGCTCGCGCGCCCGGACGTGCGCAACGCGTTCAACGCGGAGGTCATTGCGCAGCTTCACGAGGGCTTCGCGCGCATCACCGCCGCTGACGACGTCCGCGCGGTCGTGCTTGCAGGCGAGGGAAAGGTGTTCTGCGGCGGCGCCGACATCAACTGGATGCGTTCGTCGCTCGATCTCTCGTTCGATGCTAACGTCGGCGACGCCGAGCGGATGAGCGACATGTTTCGCGCGATCGACAACTGCCCGAAGCCGGTCATCGGACGCATCCATGGCGCGGCGCTCGGCGGCGGGGCCGGGCTTGCCGCCGTCTGCGACATCGTCGTCGCGACCGACGAGGCGATCTTCGGCTTTACGGAAGTGAAGCTCGGTATCATACCCGCGGTGATCTCGCCCTTCGTTCTGGCAAAGATCGGCGTCTCGCACGCGCGCGCGCTCTTTCTTACGGGCGAACGCTTCGACGCGCGTCGCGCAAAGGAAATCGGGCTCGCGCATGACGTCGTGGCGGCCGGGGAACTCGATGCCGCGGTCGAGCGGCGGCTCGCGGAGCTGCAAACGGCGGGCCCGTCGGCCATCGGCGCCGCGAAGCTGTTGATCCGGCGCGTCCTCGATCATCCGTACGACGAAACGCGCGCTATCACGGCGGAGGCCATCGCGAAGCAGCGAGTGAGCCCGGAGGGTCAAGAGGGTCTGCGAGCGTTCCTCGAGCGCCGCCCCGCAGCGTTCGGTGATTAGGCGCCTGCTGATCGCCAACCGCGGCGAAATCGCGGTGCGCGTCGCGCGTGCGGCGCGCGAAATGGGGATCGCCGCGTTAGGCATCTACTCGGAAGCCGACGCGAACGCATATCATCTCGAGTTCATGGACGACGCGCGCTGCGTCGGGCCCGCGGCGGCGCGCGAATCGTATCTCAATGCCGAGGCGATCGTCGCGGCCGCGGTGTCGATGAACGCCGATGCGGTGCATCCTGGTTACGGATTTCTTTCCGAGCGCGCGCACTTCGCCAACGCGGCCCGCGAGGCGGGAATGATCTTCGTCGGGCCGACGCCGGAGGCGATGGCGTCGATGGGCAGCAAGATCGAAGCGAAGCGGCGCGTGCGCACCTTCGACGTTCCCACAGTGCCGGGATATGACGGCGACGACCAGACGCCTGCGGCGCTGCAGGCTCACGCGGAGCGGATCGGATTTCCGCTGCTCATCAAGGCGAGTGCCGGCGGCGGAGGCCGCGGCATGCGGGTCGTCGAGAAGCGCGCTGATTTCGGCGAATCCCTCGAAAGCGCGAAACGCGAGGCGCTCGCGGCATTCGGCGACGACACCGTTTTGCTGGAACGCTACCTTCGCGACCCGCGCCACATCGAGTTCCAGATTCTCGCCGACGAACACGGACGCGTGATTCACCTCGGCGAGCGCGAATGCTCGATCCAGCGACGCCATCAGAAGATTGTCGAAGAGGCGCCTTCGGTCGCGCTGACGCCGGAACTGCGCGCTGAAATGGGCGCTGCGGCCGTGCGCGCGGCCGAATCGGTAGGCTACACGAACGCCGGGACCTGCGAGTTCATGCTCGATCGCGACGGCGCGTACTACTTTCTCGAAATGAACGCGCGGCTGCAAGTCGAGCATCCGGTAACCGAGCTGGCCTACGGCATCGATCTGGTGCAATGGCAGCTGCGCATTGCCGCCGGCGAACGGCTGACGCTCGCGCAGGAAGACGTTCGACCGCGCGGCTGGGCGATTGAGGCGCGCATTTATGCCGAAGATCCCGCCAATGCGATGCTTCCGTCGACGGGAACGATCGCGCATTGGTCGCCGCCGCAGGGGCCGGGGGTTCGCATCGACGCAGGCGTCACGACCGGGAGCGTCGTGAGCCACTATTACGATCCGATGCTCGCCAAGCTGATCGTCTACGGCGCCGACCGCGCGGCCGCGATCGCACGACTCCGTACTTCGTTCGAAGATTTCACGATCGATGGCGTCCGCACGAATCTGCCGCTGCTGCTATGGATCGCACGCGACGAGGCGTTCGCGCGCGGCGAGACGACGACGAGTTTCCTCGCCGAACGGCTCGACGAGTCGATCTTCGCGCGCACCGCGCCTCCCTCGGAAGCGGCGCTGCTCTGCGCGGCGGCGCTTCTCGTCGACGGGCGCGCGCCGTGGCGCATCGGCGACGTCGGCATGCCGCTCCGCTTGCAACGCGGCGAGCACCGCGTCGAGATGCTCGCCGACGCGACCGGCGAGCCGCACGTCTGGCGTCTCTCGGGCGATCGCGACGGCACGCTGCGCGTGCAGCGCCGCGGAAAGTCCGTGCGAACGCAGTTCGAGGAACGAACTATTGACGGCACGGTCACATACGACGGCGCCGCATTCGACGTGCACCTCGACGGCGACAGCTGGCGGTTTGCGTTTGCCGCGCCGCCGTCGACCGACGCGGCGAGCGGCAGTCACGGCGCGGTCGCAAGCGGCGGCGTCGCCGCGCCGATGCCCGGACGAATCGTCAAGGTCGCCGTGCGCGACGGAGAGAGCGTCGAGGAGCACGCGCTCTTGATCGTGCTCGAAGCGATGAAGATGGAGCATCGCATCGAAGCGCCTGCGGCCGGCACCGTGAAATCGGTGCTCGTGCGAGAGGGTCAGATCGTCGCGGGCGGCACCCCGCTGGTGGAGTTGGGGTCGTAGATACCATGGGAACTCTGCCGCGCAGGGTCACGATCTTCGAGATGGGTGCGAGAGACGGGCTGCAGAACGAGCGCGCACTGATCTCCACTGGCGACAAGATCCGCTACATCGACCTGCTCTCCGAGACGGGCCTGCAATGGATCGAGGCGACCTCGTTCGTTAGCCCAAAGGCGATCCCGCAGCTGGCAGATGCTGCGGAGGTCTTCGCGCGGATTCGAAAATCGCCGGGCGTGCGCTACCCGGTGCTCGTGCCGAACCTCAAGGGTTACGAGCGCGCGCGCGCTGTGGGCGCCGACGCGATCGCCGTCTTCACCGCGGCATCGGAGCCCTTCACGAAGCGTAACATCAACATGACGGTCGACGAATCGCTCGCGACGTTTCGCGAGGTCGTGCAACAGGCGAAGCGCGACGGCTGCTGGGTTCGCGGATACGTGTCGACCGCGTTCGGTTCACCCTTCGGCGATAGCGTCGAACCGCAGATGGTGCTCGACGTCAGTCTCAAACTCATGGAGATGGGATGCGACGAGCTTTCGATCGGCGACACGATCGGCGTCGGCGTCCCCAGCCAAGTCGCCGCGCTCGTGCCGCTGCTCGCAGGGAAGATTCCGCTCGACGCGATCGCCATGCATTTTCACGACACGCGCGGGACGGCGCTGGCAAACGTTTACGCCGCGCTGCAGCTCGGCGTATCGAAGTTCGACGCTTCATCGGGCGGTCTCGGCGGCTGCCCGTACGCTCCCGGCGCGACGGGCAACGTCGGCACCGAGGACGTTCTGTACTTGCTGCACCAGATGGGCATCGAGACCGGAGTCGATCTCGCCAAAGTACGCGCGGCCTCGCGCTTTATAGGCGGTGTCGTCGACCACGCGCTGACGAGCAAGGCCTATCAGGCGATGGAGGCCGCGGCGGCGCTAGCGGCGGGATAATGGGATAACGAACCGCGTCGCCGTGTGCGTCTCGCTGTAGGCGCTGATCTTATTGTCCACCAGCCCCGCGGCGATACCCGACGAACGCACTTCGCCGTCGCTCGGCGTCGCGCCACGCCCCTTCGGATGAAAGACCCATAGCGCACCGTCCGGCTTGAGATGGCCGGCGGCGGCGGCGATGCGTACCAGGTCGCGCGAGGTGTGCACTTTCAGAAAGATCAGATCGTAGCGCGTGCGCAACGCGCGCGAGGCAGACTTCGCGAGTTGACCGTCGAGCGCGAGTTCGAACGACTCGTCGTGACGCCCGACGATCGCTACGTGCGCCTGCGCGAAGATGCCGAGTTTGTCGAAGAGCGAGCGCCCCGAGTAGTCGCGTTCGGTCCGCTGAGCCATCAGAATCCGAGACTTCGCGGTTTTGCCGGTATGT
>DATASC010000226.1:0-14130 GCA_036269355.1 Candidatus Cybelea sp.
GCTCGACTTCAGCCTCGCTCTCGCCCTCCGTGGCTCCGCGCGGCTTCAGACGCCGCTTCACCGGCGCGTAGCGCCGCGCCGCGGAGATTCACCACTTTTACGTAACGCGGGAGCCCGGCGTAATCCTTACCTTCCTCGACGACGAAGCTCGGGAAAGTAGCGCGAGCGATGTGCGTGAGCTTTCGAATCGTCGGTGGCGCGCATTCCAGCAGAATCATGCCTCCTTCATTGATTAACGACGGGAGCGACGGTAGTAGCCTTTCGTAGAGCTCGAGGCCGTCGGCGCCGCCGTCGAGCGCGACCGGCGGTTCAAACGACGCCGGTTCGGGTGGCCTTGGCAGATCGTCGGTAGGGACGTAGGGCAAGTTGGCAATAACGATGTCGTAGCGGTTTCCGCGGACGGGTTCTACGAGGTCGCCGAGATAAAACGTGCAGCGGTCTTCGACCTTCAGACGGCGCGCGTTTTCAACCGCAGTCGCGATCGCCGCAGGGGAAGCGTCGGTTGCGTCGACCCGCGCCTTCGTCTCCGCCACGATCGTACACGCGATCGCCCCGCTGCCTGTGCCGACGTCGAGGACGCGCATCGCTCCGCAAACGAAGCGAAGCGCTTCGTCGATGAGATGCTCGGTTTCGGGGCGCGGGACGAGCACGGAGTCATTCACGACGAACTCTCGGCCGTAGAACCACGCACTGCCGGTTAGGTACGCGACCGGAACGCCGCTTCGCCGACGCTCGCAGAGAGAGCGAAAGCGTCGCTCGTTTTCTTCGGAGACCTCGGCGTCGCCGTGCGCGATGAGCCAATCGCGCGGGCGATCGAGCGCACGGGCCAGCAGAAGCGCGGCGTCGGCGCGCGGCGAGGCGCTGCTCCTGCCTAAAGCGTCTATCTCCTCGGAGAGAAGCGCCGCAACGCTGATCACCCCACGGGTTCGCCGGCGAGCAGTCGCGCGCGTTCGTCGGCTATCAGCTCGTCGGTGATGTGACCGAGATCGCCATCCATGACGCCGCGAATGTTGCCGAAGCTGCGGTTGATCCGGTGATCGGTGATGCGGTCTTGCGGAAAGTTGTAGGTGCGAATCTTCTCGGCCCGCTCGCCGGTCCCGACTTGCGACCGTCGCAGCGACCCGGCCGCCTCTTCCTGCTCGCGCCGCTTACGATCGGAGAGGGTCGCACGCAGCATCGCCAGTGCCTTCTCTCGGTTCTGCTGTTGCGAGCGTTCCTGTTGCGAGGCGACCACGATTCCAGTCGGCACGTGCGTGATGCGAATGGCCGACTCCGTCTTGTTGACATACTGTCCGCCCGCGCCTGACGCCTTATACGTGTCGATCTGCAGATCGGCCGCTCTGATCTCGACCTCGCCGTCATCTTCGACCTGCGGCAGCACCGCCACGGTCGCCGTGCTGGTGTGAATGCGTCCCTGCGCCTCGGTCGTCGGGACGCGTTGAACGCGATGCACGCCCGATTCGTGTTTCAGGTAACGATACGGCTCTTTGCCGGTCACCGCGAAGACGATCTCCTTGTAACCTCCGGCTTCGCTCTCGCTCTCGGAGACCAGCTCAGTCTTCATACCTTGCGCCTCCGCAAAGCGCATGTACATGCGCGCGAGGTCGCCCGCAAAGATCGCCGCCTCGTCGCCTCCCGTTCCCGCGCGAACTTCAACAAAGATGTCGCGCGCGTCGTTCGGATCGCGGGGCATCATGAGTTGCGAGAGCTCCTGCTCCAGCTCGAGCGTCAGCTCGCGTAGGCGAGCGTTCTCTTCTTCCGCAAGCTCGCGCAGCTCGCCGTCGCCCTGCCGCACGAGAACCTCGTTTGCCTCGATCTCGTCGCGCAAGGCGGTGAGCTTGCGATGGGCTTCTACCGGAGCTTCGAGCTGGGCGCGCTCCTTGACGAGCGCGGTATATCGCGATTGGTCGAAGGCCCCCGCCGGGTTGGCGAGCTGCGCGTCGATCTCGTCGAAACGCCTCGCCATCGAACGGAGCCGGTCGATCAGAGCGCGGCTGCCGCCTTCTTCGCCTCGCGGGCGACCTTGCGGGCAGCGGCCTCCTCTTGCTTCCGACGCGCCGCGGCGGACCGCTGGTTGAACTTATCGACCCGGCCGGCGGTATCGATCAACTTCTGCTGTCCCGTGAAGAGCGGATGACAGGCCGCACAGATCTCGACGGCGATTTCGGGCAGGGTCGAGCCGGTCACGAACGTGCTTCCGCAGGCGCAGTGTACGCGGGCCTCGGGGTACCACTTGGGATGGATCTTGGTCTTCACAGCCCCTGCATTATACCAAGGCTGTCAAAAGTGCCGCTTGCTTGCTATCCCGCGACGCCTTTGGCCGAGCTTTCGTTCTCGAGAGGTATGAGGTGCCGTACCTGGTCGAATCACTGACCTCGGAAGAAGCCGTTGCCAGCTCCGCTTTATAGGTGAGGTGAATTACGCCATGCGTTTCCATTTATTCGGCAATCGAGTCATCGGCGCAGCGCTCTGCGCGCTCTTCGTCGCCGGTTGCCGAGCGGGCGGCGGCGTTCCGTCTCAATCGTTCGTTCCCGCGTACGCTCCGAACGCGCGGGCACCGCAACCGATGGTGAAAGGGATCGACAAGATCCAGCACGTGGTAATCATCGTCCAGGAGAATCGCAGCTTCAACAACCTGTTCTATGGATATCCCGGGGCGAAGACTTCAAAATACGGAAAGATCTCGACCGGCAAGCAGATACTCATCCAGCCGGTGTCGCTTTCCACGAAGTGGGACCTCGAACACAACAGCGGCGGCTTTATCCGCTCTTGCAACGGTATCGGAAAAATTCCCGGCACCAACTGCCGCATGAACGGGTTCGACAAGCAGACCTGGGGCTGCGACCAGCCGGGCAAGCCAAAGTGCCCGATCAAATATCCGCCGTACGCGTACGTCCCACACGATCAGATCACGCCGTACTTCGACATGGCAGGCCAGTACGTGCTCGCCGACCAGTTCTATGCGTCGGACTTCGACACGAGCAGCTACATCTCGCATCAATACATCATCGCCGGAATTAATCCGGGCAGTGCCGCTAATTACCCGGAGACGGTCTGGGGCTGTCCCGGCGGCACGCCCGACCGCATCGACCGTCTCGGTCCAAATCGGGAGATCACGCTCTTCCCAAAGAACGAACACCCGTGTTCGGACGTAACGACGCTCGCGGATGAACTCGACGCCGCGCGCGTCTCGTGGAGATTCTATGCCGCTCCCGTCAGCCTCGACAAAGGACAGACGGCGTGTGGCAGCAGCGATTTAGGTCCAGACGCCTCGAAGGGACGCCGCGGGATTTGGAGTGCGTACCAGGCGATACGGCACATCTGCTACGGCCCCGACTGGAGCAAGGACGTCTTCTCACCGCCGACGCGATTCTTCAACGATCTCTCGCGCGGCCGATTTCAGGACGTAACCTGGATTACGCCCACGTATGGCAACTCAGATCACGGCGGTAACGGCTCCGCGACGGGCCCATCGTGGGTAGCGTCGCTCGTCAACGCGATCGGCAAATCGCCGTACTGGAACTCGACCGCGATCTTCATCTTTTGGGACGATTCCGGCGGCTGGTACGATTCGCAGCCCCCGGCGTATCTCGACGACGACGGTCTCGGGTTCCGGTTGCCTCTGCTCATCATCTCACCGTACGCAAAGAAGGGGCTGGTGACGCACGAGCACTTCGAGCACGGAAGCATTCTTCGGTTCATCGAGAACCGCTTCGGTCTCGCCCAGCTTGCGGCGAGCGACCAGCGCGCGAAGTCACCGCAGCTCTGCTGCTTCGACTTTTCCAAGCCGCCGCGCAAATTCGTTCCATTCAAAGCGCCGTTCGACCAGAGCTACTTCATGGCTCAGCCGCTAGACATGCAACCGCCCGACAGCGACTAAAACAAAGCGCGAACAGGAGGCGCCTGCGCGCCTCCCAAAGCCACACATCGTGAGAGCCCCCAGTCTTTTTATAGCTGCCGTTAGCGGAACCGCGGCCGCCATGGTTCTTTTCCTCGCAGGCGCTCCGGCGCGGCGCGCCGCCACGGCGGCAACTCCGCCGCCGACGCCGCCGCCGATCGGCACGCCGGCGACACCGCCTCCGAACGGCGATTTCGCGCTACCCGCGGTCTCGCCGTCACCGACGCCGGCCGCAGCGGCAACTGCAACGAAGGGTAGGCCCAAGCCCCCCGCCGATGCGCGAAAGGGACTCAATGGCGTCTGGGAAGTGCAGATTCAGCACCCCAGCATAACGGATTACACGCATTTCCAAATCCTGCAGCAAGGCGATGCGCTGAGCGGTGTTTATCTCGACTCGCAAGGCAAGAAATATCCGCTCTCGGGCACCGTCGATGGTCAAGCGATTCGCCTGATCGTGACGATGCCGAACGGCACCACGCTTTTGCTCGAAGGTAAGCTCGACGGCACAACCGACATGGTCGGTATGCTCACGGCACCCGACGGGCAGGTACCGTTTACGGCGGCCTATCGCGCTAAAGAGAAGTGGATTGAGAACGTCAACCCGTCGCCGGGCGGCATTCCCTCGCAGGGCGGATACACGCCGCCCTAGCGCCCGCTAGCGAGCCTCTCGGGCCAGACGCTCCTCCACGTACGGCACCAACCCGCCCGCGTCGATCAACGCACGCATGAAGGGCGGAAACTCCGCGGCCCGATACTCGGTGCCGCGAGTCAGGTTGCGGACGACTCCGCTCGCAGGTTCGAGTTCGATCTCGTCGCCTGCTTCGATGCCGTCGACCGCTTCGGCCGATTCGAAGATCGGCAGACCGATGTTGAGCGCATTGCGATAAAAGATGCGCGCGAAGCTCTTGGCGATGACTGCCGCGGTCCCCGATGCCTTAATCGCGATCGGCGCGACCTCGCGGCTCGACCCGCAGCCGAAGTTCGTATCGGCCACGATAATGTCGCCGGCGTGCATGCGCGTCGTGAACTCGGGGTCGAGTCCCTCGAGTGCGTGCTTGCCGAGCTCGGTGTGATCGATGATGTTGCAGTACTTCCCGGGGATGATGACGTCGGTGTCGACGTTCTTTCCGTACTTGTGCGCGTGGCCGCGCAGCGTCGATTCCACGTTACACCCCCACCATCTCGACGACCCGCGGGTCGGTTATTCGTCCCGTCAGCGCTGAGGCCGCGCAGGTCGCGGGCGAGGCGAGAAAGACCTCCGCCTTCGGCGATCCCATGCGCCCGACGTAGTTGCGGTTCGTGGTCGAGATCGCGCGCTCGCCGTCGCCGAGCGTCCCCATGTGCCCGCCGAAGCACGCGCCGCAGCCCGGCGTGTTGACCGCACATCCGGCTGCAGCGAGTGTCGTCAGCACGCCCTCTTGCGCCGCCTGCATCCACACCTTTTGCGAACCCGGGTTGACGATGACGCGCAGGTTCGGCGCGATGCGTTTTCCGTCGAGGATCCTTGCGACGATGCGCAGGTCGTCGATGTAGCCGTTCGTGCACGAGCCAATAAAGACCTGATCGACGGGCAAGTCCCGGCCCGCGACTTCTGAGATCGGATGGACGTTGTCGGGCGTGTGCGGACAGGCAA
This sequence comes from Candidatus Cybelea sp., assembly GCA_036269355.1. Lineage (GTDB taxonomy): Bacteria > Vulcanimicrobiota > Vulcanimicrobiia > Vulcanimicrobiales > Vulcanimicrobiaceae > Cybelea. The sequence goes on from DATASC010000226.1 coordinate 5,532, forward strand.
CCTGCGGCTCGAGCGACCCAATATCGATCGATATCGTACGCTCGTAAACCGCGTCCTCGTCGGCGCGCTCGACGATGAAGGGCCGGTCGGTACGCTCCTTCACGTATGCGATCGTTTTTGCGTCGGCGTGGAAGATGCCGTTCTTCGCTCCCGCTTCAATCGCCATATTCGCCATTGTGATGCGTCCCGTAATCGAGAGTTCGTCGACGGTCGACCCGTGATATTCGATCGCCCGATAGGTGGCGCCGTCGATGCCGAGCTCGCCGACGGTGCGGAGCATGATGTCCTTCGCAAAGACCATCGGACCGGGCGTTCCGCTGTAAACGATTTTGATCGACGCCGGAACCTTCAGCCAAACCTCACCGAGAACGAACGCGGCCGCGATGTCGGTCGAACCCATCCCGGTAGCGAACGCGCCGAATGCGCCGTAGGTGCAGGTGTGCGAGTCGCCGCCGACGATCAACTCGCCGGGAGCGACAAGTCCCTCTTCCGGAAGCACCACGTGCTCGATGCCGCCGCGACCTACGTCGAAGAAGTGCGCGACGCCCTGCTCGTAGGCGAAATCTTTCATGAGGCGCGCGAGGCTCGCCGACTGCGCGTCTTTTGCCGGTACGAAGTGGTCGGCAACGAGCGCGATCTTGTTCGGATCGAAGACCCGCGTCGCGCCCTTCATCTTTCGCATCACGCCGATCGCGACCGCGGCCGAAAGCTCGTTGGCTAAGACGAGGTCGACTTTCGCGTTGATGATCTGCCCCGGTTCGGCGCGCTCGAGGCCCGCGTGCCGCGCCAGGATCTTTTCGGTAAGTGTCATGCCCATGATACGAAGATTATAGGGCGAAGTAAGGGCCCCTATCCATGACTGAACACGAATTCGGCTTTGCGACGCGCGCACTCCACGCCGGCACGCCGCCCGATCCTGCCACCGGCTCGCGCACCGTGCCCATCTACCAAACGGCCGCGTACGTCTTCGGGTCGACCGAGCAGGCGGCGGAACTCTTCCAGCTGCGCAGCTACGGGCACATCTATAGCCGGATCAGCAACCCAACCGTCGCCGCATTCGAGGAACGCATGGCGAGCCTCGAAGGCGGCCTGGGCGCCGTCGCCTTTTCGAGCGGTCTGGCGACGCAGCTCTGCCTGGTGCTATCCCTCGCCCAAGCCGGCGATCACGTCGTCTGCACGCAGAACGTTTACGGCGGGACCGTCACGCAACTGGGCGTCACGATGCGCCGCATGGGAATCGAAACGACCTTCGTCCACGCCGAGGATCTCGACGCGGTGCGCGATGCGATCCGCCCGCAGACCAAACTCCTTTTCGTCGAGACGGTCGGCAATCCGTCGGGCATCGTCGCCGACGTGCGCAAGTTTGCTTCGCTCGCACACGACGCCGGCATACCGCTGGCAGTCGACAACACGTTTGCAACGCCGTACCTGTGTCGCCCGATCGAGCTCGGCGCCGACATCGTCGTGCACTCGGCGACCAAGTTCATCAACGGCCACGGAACCGCGATCGGCGGCGTGCTGATCGAATCCGGAACCTTCCCGTGGGGAAACGGACGCTTCCCGCTGCTTTCCGAGCCGAGCCCCGGGTACCATCAGAAGATCTTCACCGAGACCTTCGGCGAGTACGCCTTTCTGATGCGCGCCCGCGCCGAAGTCCTGCGCGACGTAGGGGCGCAGATGTCGCCGATGGATGCGTGGCTGCTCCTCCTGGGGATCGAAACGCTACCGCTGCGCATGGAGCGTCACGTGCAGAACGCGCGCTCGGTCGCCGCGTTTTTAGAGTCGCGTCCGGAAGTCGCATGGGTGCGCGTGCCGCAGCTTGGATCCATCTTTACCTTCGGGCTGCGCGGCGGCCGTAACGCGGCGCGGCGCTTCATCGACGCACTCGAACTGTGGAGTCATCTCGCAAACGTCGGCGACTCGAAGAGCCTCGTGATCCACCCCGCCTCGACGACGCATTCGCAGCTCACCGACGATGAACTGCGCAAAGCGGGGGTCGAGCCCGAATCGATTCGGCTTTCCGTGGGACTGGAAGACATCGACGACCTTCTCTGGGATCTCGGCAGCGCGTTAGAGCGCTCCGAAGCCCGATGATTCTCACGACACCCGCGCAACGTCGCGAACTGCTCGCCGAAACGCGCACGATCGCGATCGTCGGCGCGTCGGCGAATCCCTTGCGCCCGAGCTACACGGTCTTCTCTTACCTGCGTCGGCAAGATGCGTACCGGGTTACTCCAATCAATCCCACCCTCGACGCGATCGACGGCGTCCCCGCCTTTCCGTCACTCGCCGCGTATTCGGCCGCCCTCGGCGCCCCAGACGTCGTTGACGTCTTTCGACGCCCCAGCGAACTCGTCGCCGTCGTCAACGAGGCGATTGCGGTAGGCGCAAAAGCGATTTGGTTTCAGTACGGCGTCCTCAACGAAGAAGCGATCGCGCTCGCCGAGCGAAGCGGAATGTACGTCGTGGTAGATCGCTGCATGAAGGTCGAGCACGCACGCTTTAACGGCGGTCTCTCGATGAGCGGACTCAATAGCGGCATCATCACGTCGCGATGGAGACGGGGTTAACGCCGAGCGGTAAGGCTCTCCGCATCCAGCGAGCACCCGCGCAGCGCAGCCTCGCGATCGCGGCCGAGGAGAACGAGCCCGTCGTCGCTCTGCATTCCAAGGTCTTCGGTTTGGATCGCGATGCACGAAGACCGGTTCGCAAGGTCGACGTGCAGGAGCGAACCGATCTCCCCGCGCGGCAGCGTCTTGCGGTCGGGCCCGACGACGCGGGTACGGAGCCACGGCGGCCCGACGTAGTCTCCAGTTCCCGAGGCATCGTAATATTGCGAGCAAAGCTCGGTCATGCCGTATTCGGAAAAAATAGCGCCTTCGGGGAGACCGAATGCGTCGCGGAGCCCCCGCTCTAGCTCCTCGCGTTCGACGACGCGCGCGCGGCCCTTGAAACCGCCGGTTCCCATGATTCGCGAACCCGGCGGAAGCTCGAAGCGCACGTTTCGCTCGTGCAGCGCGTCGAGCAGATGCACGAGCGCGAAGCTCGTCGCCGCGATACAGACCGGTGCGCCGGCGGAAATCGCCGCGCGCAGGTCGCGTTCGAACTCTTCGGCGAGCAGAACGTCACCGCGAAGATACCAGGCGGTACGGCCGTCGCCCAGGCGGTCGGAAACGGCCGCCATCATGTACCCTAGCGACGAATGCGGGCGTTCCGACGGATTGGGAACGAGGTTAAGGTAACGAAGACGAGCGCCTCGGTTTACGATGAGGCGTTCGAAGCCGGCGAGCAAAGCGGCATCGTAGAGCTGAGTCGTCTCTAAGTAGTGGCGTCCGGGGGTACCGCGCGTCGTACCGCTGGTTTCGAAAACGGCCGCTGCCGATCTCGGATCGAACGTCGCCAGCGCCGCTTCCGCAAATGCCGGCGCCGGCACGGCGGGAATACTCTCCCACGACGCCGGGGCACACGTGACCCCTAGACGCGCGCAATAGCGCGCGTACGGGCCGTTGTAGCGAAGCTGGTAGGCGAAGAGACGGAGCGCGAGATCGTTGAAGCTCGCATCGCTCGGCGATTCGCCGCGACGATGCCATGCCTCGACGAGCCCGAGGATCTCGGCATCGAGCGTGCGCGACTCGCTCTCGTAGGACACGGCGGCGCCGAAGGACCTACCGAATGATTTCGATTTGCGAGAGTTCGGCGGCGTCGCCCGAACGGACGCGCGTCTTGGTGATGCGCGTGTATCCCCCGGTGCGGCCTTTGAGCGCCGGCGCGATCTGCTCGACGAGCTTCTTGACGACGGCAGGCTCCGTGATGAACTCCGCGAGGCTGCGGCGAGCGGCGAGATCGCCGTCCATCGCCGTGGTGATCAGCCGTTCGGCCACGCGGCTGATCTCCTTCGCCTTCGCCGACGTGGTCTCGATCTTCTCATGCTTGAAAAGCGAGGTCGCTAGGTTGCGCAGAAGCGCCTTGCGATGGCCATCCGTTCTGGAGAGTCGTTTATAGGCGATGGAATGCGGCATTGATGATCATCGCTACCCTTGACGGAGCGATAGCCCCCTCTCTGATAGAACCTGCTTGATCTCGTCGAGCGACTTCTTACCGAAGTTGCGCATCTTCATGATCTCGTCCTCGGTCAAGTCGAGCAGCTCGGAGACCTTCGAGATGCCTGCACGCTTCAGACAGTTGAACGAACGCACCGAAAGGTTGAGCGTTTCTACCGGAATGTCCCACTCGTTCGGCGGCGTCTCCGGAAGCGGTTCGGAGCGGTTGGTGAACGAGACGAAGAGATCGAGCTCCTCTTGCATGATCGATGCCGCGGTCGAGAGGGCGTCGTCGGGGGTGATCGAGCCGTTCGTCTCGACTTCGACGGTTAAGCGATCGTAATCGACGCTCTGACCCACGCGGGTGTCGTCGACGGTGAAGTTGACCTTGCGAATGGGCGAAAAGATCGAGTCGAGCGGGATCAATCCGATCATGTGCTCGACGTTACGCTGGCGGTCGGCCATGACGTAACCGCGTCCTTGTTCGACGCCGATCTCCATCGTGAGCTTCGCGTCCTTCGACGACAGCGTGCAGAGCCGATAGCTCGGGTCGAGAATTTCGACATCCGCATCGGGCACGATGTCGGCCGCGGTAACGTCGCGCGCCCCGCTCACCGAAAGCGTCAGCACCTTCGGCTCGTCGCTGCTGAGCTTGACCGGCATTCCTTTCAGGTTGAGCATCAGCGCAATCGTGTCTTCGGTCATTCCCGGAATCGTCGAGAACTCGTGGAGAACGCCGTCGATCTTCATGTAGGTGACGGCGGCTCCTGGAATCGAGCTGAGGAGCACACGCCGCAGCGCGTTGCCGAGCGTAATACCAAAGCCGCGTTCGAGCGGCTCGATTACGAACTTGGCATAGTTGTCGCGTCGCTCGCGTACTTCAATGGCCGCGCCGACCGGCGTTTCCATCATGGTTGTCATTCGATTATTTGTCCTTTTTTGCCACTTACGTTATCCGTGATCGACCCCCGGTCGACGACGATCGTACGCCTAGCAGCGGAGTAGTGTGGTCTGTTTATCGAGAGTAATACTCGACGATTAGTTGCTCGTCGACCGGCGTGTCGATCTGCTCGCGCGGCGGCGCTTGCAGCACCTTCGCGGTTCTCTCCTGATCGTTCCATTCGAGCCACTCGGGTGGGCGCCGGCTCTGCGCGACTTCGAAATTCGACTCGAATACGGGCGATTTGACGCTCCCCGGCGCGACCGTGATCACATCTCCCGGCCGGACGACGTACGACGGAATGTTCACGATGCGACCGTTCACGCGGAAGTGCCGGTGCGTTACTAACTGACGCGCCTGGGCGCGGCTCGACGCCAAGTTCAAACGGTAGACTACGTTGTCCAGCCGGCGTTCTAGCAATTGCAGAAACGTTCGACCCGTTTGACCCGGTACGCGGGCGGCCTCGCGGAAATAGTTCTCGAACTGCGTCTCGTGCACGCCGTAGTAACGACGCATCTTCTGCTTCTCACGAAGCTGACGGCCGTACTCCGAAACCTTCGTACGTGATTTACCGGTGGTCTTCTGCCCTGGCGCCGTACCGCGGCGCTCGACCGCGCAGTTGCGCGAGATGCAGCGGTCGCCTTTGAGGAAGAGCTTGATCTTTTCGCCGGTCTTGCTTGCGGCCGTTTCTCGGCGGCAAAGACGACAGACGGGACCGATGTAACGCGACATATGTTTGCTAAACCCGGCGGCGCTTCGGCGGACGGCAGCCGTTGTGCGGGATCGGGGTCACGTCTTTGATCATCGTAATCTCTAGCCCGGCGGCCTGAAGCGAGCGAATCGCCGCCTCGCGTCCCGCGCCCGGACCCTTGACGAGCACTTCGGTCGACTTCATTCCGTGCTCCATCGCTTTGCGCGCAGCCGCTTCAGCGGCCATTTGCGCGGCAAACGGAGTCGACTTCTTCGAGCCCTTAAAGCCGAGATTGCCGGCCGAGGCCCAGGAGATGACACCCCCGTGCGGGTCGCTGATCGTTACGATGGTGTTGTTAAAGGATGCGTGCACGTGCGCGACGCCCGAGTGGACGTTCTTTACCTCGCGCTTGCGCCGCGATTTCGTTTGTTTTTTGGCCGCCAAAAATCTCTCCGTCCACAATAGGGGTCATAGCAGTTTGAGTCGACGATGATGCCGGGCCTTCCGGAAGGCCCAAGAAGGTATCTTACCTGGAGGTGCCCGGGAATGGCAAGGGGCTCGGCCTTAGACCGAGCCCCCGCTCGCTACCCCTGTGTAGCTCTTTACGGATAGAGGAGCCTAAACCCGATGCCTGCGAACGGCCCGTTGTACGAGCGGTTCACCGGCGCGTTCTGCTTGTTCGACCAGCTGTCGCCCATCCAGCCGCCTTCCACGAAGACGGGGCTGTTTCCGAGGGCGATCGTGAGGCCGGCCTGGTATTTCAGGATGTCGTACTGGAGCGGCAGCGAGGCCGAGTGGAACCCCGTGCTGGGGAACTGATTGGGAAGCTGGACGCTCGCCGTACCCTTCACGCTCGGATAATACCAGACGCTCCCGAAGAACGAGAACGTGCGGTTGAGGTCGGGAAGCTTCTCCCCGCCGAAACCGACGCCGTTCAAATTCGGATAGCCGTAGTTGTTGGCCATCCAAATGTAGCCGACACCGACGTAGATCCGGGGCTGCAACACCCGCACCGCCAAGCGCGCGTCGGCGTCTTGGTCGTAGAGCGGGGAGGTCGTCATGACCGGCGTGCTGCCGTTTCCGCCGATGACCGTAACGAAGCATTCCGCTGCGACCCCGCCGGCAGCGCTGGCCGGACAGTTATGCGGGTATTGCCAGCGCTCGTACGAGCCTTCGACCATCAACGGAATCGAGCCGAGCCCGAACTCACCCCCGCCACGGATCGCGTACGAGCTGCTGCCGGAGTTGCCGGGGCTGAACTCGTCGTAGACCTTCGGCGAGAAGATGTAATCGCCGGCGACGAAGGCCTCGCTCTGCAAGGGCTTCGGGGTTGGCGGCGGCGGTGGCGGCGGCGGTGGTGGGGCCGGCGGCGGCGGAGCCGGGCTCGGCGGCGGCGTCGCCGGGATATACCGCACGACGACCAGACGCTTGTCCGGGACCCACTGCACGTAGGCGCCCATGCCTTCCGAAATCACGCGGACGGGCACGACGACGACGCCCTGGTAAATCATCGGGGGAACGTCGAGCGGGCGCGACTCGCCGTTAATCATGACTTCGGCTTTGCCGACGGTAACTTTAACCTCGGCGCCGGGCTTGGATATCGTTGCAGTTTGGCTTCCCGGATCCCAGGAAACCGTTGCGCCCATCTGTTCGAACATCGAGCGCAGGGGAATGAAGAGCGTTCCGCCCTTCACCAGCGCAGCCAAGACGCGCCCCTGCTTGAGCACATCGGGCTTGCTGTAGACATGGTGATCGTTGTAAAGAATCGGGATCTGGCCGGAAGGCGGAGAACCAAAATCCGCCGGGGGAGCGCCCCCCTGCGCGACGCCGTTTCCTACGTTTCCTTGCGTCGCGCTCGCGGGAGCGGCCACCGCACTGAGCCCGCAGAGCGTTACGAACAGCGCTGCGAGTACTCCGGTGCTCAGTCGTTTCACGAGTGCCTCCTTGTGTAAAAACACGCGAGCGGCCGCTTGTCGCTATGCTTCTCGCGCAAACACACGATAGCGGTTATTCCCCTTCAGGGCAACGCCGCAAACCAAGCCTTCCGGCAAACTCTCATCAAGTATAAAGAAAAGGCGCCCCTTAGCTAAGGAGCGCCTTTCCGGCCTGAAACGTCGGTTAGAAGGGGAGCATGAACCCCAGGCCTACGTACGGGCCATTGAACGTGTAGGAGATCGGCGCGTTGTTCTTGTTGGCGCCGTTCTCGCCGGCCCAGCCGGCATCGAGGTAAACCGAGGGCATGAACGCCCATCCGATTCCGACCTGGTACTTGAGCACGTTATAGCCAAGGCCATACGACGTGTTCGCGGGACTTTCACCACTGCTCGTGGTGTACGTCCCATTAACGTTCGGATAGTAGAAGACCGAACCGTAATACTGGAAGGCCTTCCCGTAGTCAGGCAGCTTTTCGATGCCGACGCCGACTGCGTTCATGTTCGGATAACCGTAGTTGTTCGACGCCCACAAGTATCCGATCGCAACGTAGACGTGCGGATCGATGACTCTGTAGCCGATCCGGACATCGCCGTCCCGGTTTACGGCCGTGAACGCCGGCACATACGCCGTACCACGGCTACCGATAACGGTTACGTAGCACTGCGGTGCGTTGTTGATTGTCGCGGTTGAGGCCGCGACGCCGCAGTTGTGGGGATATTGCCAGTTCTTATAATCGACTTCGATCATGAACGGCAGACCGCCATTGAACTCGACGCCGCCACGTGCGGTCCACGAGCCATTGGCCTGGTTGCCTGGGGCGAACTGATTGTAGATCTTGGGCGAGATTAAGTAATCGCCGGCAACGAAGAACACGTTCGGCGAATGCACCGGCGCCGGAGTCGGCGGCGGCGGCGGGGGTGGTGCGGCCGGCGGCGGCGGAGCCGGACTCGGCGGCGGCGTCGCCGGAATGTACCGTACGACGACGAGTCGCTT
>DATASC010000227.1:0-4480 GCA_036269355.1 Candidatus Cybelea sp.
CAGCGAGTTCTACTCGACTGACTTGTATAACTTCGTACGTCAGAATAAGGGTAACAGTCCCCCGACGTGCACTATCCCTGGTGTCGTCTTCCCGAACGACATCGCCTCGGACGATCGCGGCAACGTCATCGTTCCCGACGGCGGAAGCCGCTCGGTAATGGTGTTCAAGGGGTCCGGCAAATGCGGTTCCCTCATCGGATCGTTCCACGACAGGTCGGGACAGCCGTCCGATGCGACGAGTGCGAACGCCGAGACCGGCACCATCGCCGTTGCCCACATCTACAGCTCTAAGGGCTTTGGCCATAAGGGCGGAACGGTTACCCTCTGCACGATCGCCGGCAGCTGTGCAACGCCGTTGGTCAACGCCAACATGTACGAAGTCGGCGGCGTCGCGATGTCGCGTGGCGGCGACTGCTGGGTCACCGCGCTCAACGGAAGCGGCGATCCGACGATGACGTACTTCCAGGGCTGCACCGGCGCGGGCGAGACCGCGACGGGTTTCATGAACGCGAATATCGGCGGCCTCGACATCGACAAGGACGGCAACATCGTATCGATCAGCTCGTACGATTCCAAAGTCTACGTCTACTCGGGCTGCAACCCGGCGTGCAAACTCGTCTCGGGGCCCTTCAAACTCAACGGCGAGGCGATCTTCGGTCACCTCAACCGTCAGGCGATGGCTCTCGCGACGGCCGACTTCCAATACGGTCAAATCGACGTGTACATGTACACGCCGAAGAACATCAAGTACCTCTACAGCTTCAACAACGGACTCTCGACCACGAACGTAGTCGAGGGAGTGGCCTACTCACCGCGATCCCACGAATAGCGGCGAGTTTTCCGTTGCATCGTCGCTCGGACGAGCGGAAGGGCGGCATCGCGCCGTCCTTCCGCTTATTTTTTATCTAAAGAAGAACCCCCGCGAGGAGCCTTATCGCAGGGGTTGTAAGTCATTTGCACCGCCAGGGACTCGAACCCCGAACCAAGTGATTAAGAGTCACCTGCTCTACCATTGAGCTAGCGGTGCGAGCTTTGCGCCCTCCGGGACTCGAACCCGGGACCAACGGCTTAAAAGGCCGCTGCTCTACCGACTGAGCTAAAGGCGCTCGCGTCGTCGCGCCGGGTTGACTTGTACGCAGTGCCTATCGAGAGTCCTCCGGCGAAGCTGGGGTGACTGACGGGATTCGGACCCGCGACCTCCTGAGTCACAGTCAGGCGCTCTAACCAGCTGAGCTACAGCCACCACGAAACGGCATTGTATCATGCGCCCGGAGGGACTCGAACCCCCATCTTCGAGTTTAGAAGACTCGTGCCTTATCCCGTTAGACCACGGGCGCGCCACACGCTAGAATAGCATGCCTGTAAAATGGTCGGGGCGAGACGATTCGAACGTCCGACCTTCGCGTCCCAAACGCGACGCTCTAACCAAGCTGAGCTACGCCCCGACGCCACGCCACCAACCGCGCTCGGGTACCGTCTTTCGCCGATGGCAGTTTGCGCAGCGGATGTCACATTTGGCGATCTCACTTGCTATCCTCTGCGGGCAGCACACATTGTACTTTGGAAGGTTCTTCATGCGGGTAGGTTCGCAAGGTAGTGTGCTACCTGTATTGCACGGTGCCGCGGCGCAGCAGAATACTTTTCGCTTTACAACAGCAGGCGGTGATACCCGACGTACGTCGCCATGTTGCCAAGAAATGAATCGGCGGCGAACATTAGGGATTGTTCGATTCGCAAGCCCGCGCGCAACGCGGCGCGCGCTATGCGGCGATTCGAACCCGGCACCAACGTCGTGCACCACGAAGCCGAATGGCGCCGCTGCAGCGTCATCAATGCATACGCCAGAAGCTGCACGAGGTACGCTTCCGAAGAGCCCGCCATCGGACCGACGCGCCCGTCGGGCCACACGTAGGCGTAGCCAACGCACTCGCCGCGCAACGCAAAGGCGTGCCCCGTCGCTCGCAGCGCGAACTGCGCGTGGTCGCCCGGCCGAACGGTTCCCCGAGTCTGACGATCGAGCTCGTTCAGCACACCGGCGTGAACCGCCGGATCGATCGTCTCGACCTCGAACCGGTAATCGCCGGCGGCCATCTTTGCCAGTTCTTCTTCTCGCGGTATCGCGCCCGCAAAACGCAGCACGGTCTCGCGCGGAGCCAATCGATTCCAAAAGGCGAGTGCGATCGAAGCGGAATCGCGCGGATCGAGCAGCATCGCTCGGCCCCGGTCGTCGGCGTCAACGAACGCCGCCGCGACGAGCTGCGCGCCGATCCCGTGACAGCGGTACGACTCCTCGACGAAAAGATCGCCGACATATCGCTCGTCCTCGGAGTCCTCAGCCACGACGATTCCAATCGCCTCGCCGTCGTCGCGCGCGAGCCATACGCGACCCCCTTCGGCGGCCTGCAGCGAAAGCCGCACCCCCGCTTCATCGAGATTCCGCCGCGCCGAAATCCGCCGTACGTCGTCGAGCAGCGAGGACGCCGCGACGATTTCAGCCACGTTCGGCGAGCATGGCTAACAGCGCGTCGACGGCACGGCGGCGATGGCTGAGCGCGTTCTTCTCTTTCTCGCTGAGCGCGGCGAAGCTGCGACCGGATGGCAAATGCAGGAACACAGCGTCGTAACCAAAGCCGTTCGTGCCGGTCTCATTCTCTAGGATGTAACCGCCGACTTCCGCCGTGGCGATAATCGGCTCGGCGTTCGGTTCGACGAGCGCGAGCGTACAGACGAAGCGCGCAGTGCGACGATAGGGAGGCACCCCGCGCAGTTCCGCGAGCAGCGCCGCCCGCCGCGCCGGCCAGTCGATCTCCGTCCCGCCGTAGCGCGCCGAATAAATACCCGGGCGGCCGCCGAGCGCGTCCACCTCCAACCCGCTGTCGTCCGCGAGTACCGCCGCGGCAACGTGACGCGCGTGCAAATCAACGGCGAGCGCCTGCGCTTTCAGCAGCGCGTTTCCCGCGTACGTCGACGCGTCTTCGGCGACGTCGAGCGGCAGCCGCTTGCGCGGCGTCACAATCTGAATCGAGGAGCGCGTCAAAAGCGCCTTGAGCTCGCGCAGCTTCCCTTGATTATTCGTCGCGACGTACGTCTTCACGAGTCCAACCGTAGAACGGCCATGAACGCTTCTTGCGGAAGCTCCACTTTGCCGACGCGCTTCATGCGCTCCTTGCCGACCTTCTGCTTCTCAAGCAGCTTTCTCTTACGGGTGATGTCGCCGCCGTAGCACTTCGAGAGCACGTTCTTGCGCATCGCGCTTACCGTCTCGCGCGCCACGATCTTCCCGCCGATCGCCGCTTGGATCGGAACGTCGAACATCTGGCGCGGAATCAGTTCCTTCAGCTTCTCGGCCAGAGCTCGGCCGCGCTGCGCCGCCTTGTCGCGCGCCACGATGAACGAAAGCGCATCGATCGGCTCGCCGTTGAGCAAAATCTCCAGTTTTGCCAGCGAACCCTCGCGATAGCCGATCACCTCGTAGTCGAGCGAAGCGTAGCCTTTCGTGCGCGATTTCAGCGCGTCGAAGAAATCGACGATCACCTCGATCAACGGCATCTCGTAGGTCATGATGACCCGGCCGTCGTGCAGATACTCCATGTTCGAAAGCGCGCCACGGCGGTTTTGCGTCAGATCCATTACCGTACCGACGAACTCCGGCGGCGAGATGATCGTCGATTTGACGTACGGCTCCTCGATCATGCCGACGACGTTCGGCGCGGGCAGCTTCGACGGATTGTCGATCGTCATCGTCGTTCCGTCGGTTAAGGTAACCCTGAATACTACCGAGGGCGACGTCGCAATCAAATCGAGGTCGTAGTCGCGCTCCAAGCGCTCCTGCACGATCTCCATGTGCAGCAGGCCCAGGAAGCCGCAGCGGAAACCGAACCCCAGCGCCACCGAACTTTCCGGCTCGTAGACGAGGGCGGCGTCGTTAAGCTTCAGTTTTTCGAGCGCGTCGCGAAGCCCGTCGTACTCGCCCTCGTTCGGATAGAGCCCGCAGTACACCATCGGCACCGCCTTTCGGTAGCCGGCGAGCGCCACGTGCGCCGGATCGGTTGACGAGGTGATCGTGTCGCCGACGTCGATCTCGCCGAGGGACTTGATGTTCGCGATCACGTATCCGACGTCGCCAAGATCGAGGCTGCGCGTCGCGCGCATCTGCGGCGCGAAGATTCCGACCTCGGTGCATTCGAAGACGCGCTCGTGCGCCATCGACATAAAGCGTGTCCCGGCCGCGAGGGTCCCGTCAACCACGCGGAGGTAGTTCACGACGCCGCGGTACGGATCGAACTGCGCGTTGAAGACGAGCGCGCGCAGGTGATCGCGATGTCCCTTCGGCGCGGGAATCCGGTGCACGATCGCTTCCAGAATCTCTTCGACTCCGATCCCATTCTTGGCGCTCGCCAGAATGCACTCGCTCTTCTCCATCACGAGCAGCTCTTCGATCTCCCCCATGACGCGTTCGGGGTCTGCGGCAGGCAGATCG
>DATASC010000228.1:0-2869 GCA_036269355.1 Candidatus Cybelea sp.
TCGACGATTTGCCGGAACTCGAACTCGAACCCGGGCAGGCACTCGAGTTCGACTTGGCCGGCTCGAAGGGCTGATGCGCATTGGAATGCACGTGCACGTAGCCGCGGGCTACGTTAAGGCGGTCGAGCACGCGAAGGCCGTCGGCTGCAGCGCGCTGCAAGTCTTCTCAACCAATCCGCGCAGCTACCGAACGACCGCGATAAACGAAGCGGCTCTTGAGAACTTCGCTCAGCTGCGCCGCGAAGCGGGGCTCGATCCCTGCGCGATCCATACGCCCTACTTGATCAACCTCGCCAGCGCGGATCCCAAGATCGCTGCGGGCTCCCTCAATCTGCTTCGCAACGATCTAGCGGTCGCGGCTCGCGGAGGGATGCGCTTCGTCAACACGCATCTCGGCTCGTACGGCACGCGCGATCGCGAGGAGGGGTTTACGGCAATTTGCCGCGCGCTGGAAACCGCTCTCACGGGAATCGAGCCCGGCGTCCATCTCGTTATCGAAAACTCGGCCGGCGCCGGCAACTTAGCCGGGGGGACGCTCGAAGAGCTCGGCGCATTTCTGCGGAGCGTAGCGCATCCGCAGCTCGGCTTCTGCCTCGATACGGCGCACGCGTGGGCTTCGGGGTATGCGATCGATACGAAGGAGGGCGTCGATCGCTTCATCGAGCTCGCAGAGCGGGAGATCGGCGTCGAGCGGATCATGATGTTTCATTTCAACGACACCGAGGTCGCGCTCGGCGCGGGGCGCGACCGTCACTGGCACATCGGCGAAGGGCGGATCGGCTTCACCGGCTTCCGCGCGTTGCTCGCGCATCCCGAGCTGCGCGAAAAGACGGCGATACTGGAGACTCCCGGGAACGACGAGGACGACGCTCGCAACATGCAGACCATTCTGGCAATCCAGAAGGGCGCGCTTACGCCGTCCTAGGTCTTAGGCCACCCGCAGGTGCGGGAGGCGGAGATTCGACTCCAGGAAGAGTGCCGAGTCGGCACGGTTGATTTTGAGCCTGAGGTCGACGTCGCTGACGTCGCCTACGAGCGGAGCATTGCGGATCGGATCGCGGAACATTGTAAACCTCTTGACGGATGTGGTAACCTTCAATCATTATACGGTGGTGACGGTAACTTGTCAACCTATTTTGCCGGTGATGGCGGGGTCCGCAGAGACGTGATCGCCCCGACGCCCGACGCCGCCCCGGGGGCGCTCGAACTCGTTCGCCGATTTGTGAACACGGTCGAGCTTCCGGACGGGGCCGACGAGCTGGAGACCCTCGAAAAGGCCCGCGGATGGTGTCTGAGCCACGGGCTCGCGCCCGCGAGAGACCCCGTGCACCTGGCGCAGTTGCGCGACTTCCGCGAGACGCTCCGCGACCTGCTGTTTGCGAACAACGGCGAGGGCGACGGACCCGCGGCCTGGGAGCGGATGCAACCCTTCCTCGCAAGTACGCGCCTGAGCCTTGCCGTCAACCCCGAACGCGGCTTGGAGCTGCGGCCCGAAGATAAGGGGCCGATCGCTTCGCTTCTCGCGGTCGTCTACGAGTCGGAGCTGCTCGGCACGTGGCCGCGGCTGCGAGCGTGTCGCAAGCCATCGTGCCGCTTCGCGTACTACGATCACACCAAGAACGCGTCGCGCGCCTGGTGCAGTATGGCGACGTGCGGAAACCAGGCGAAGGCACAGCGGCGGCGGCAGCGTGCACGAGAGCGTTAAGTACGTCGCGCACTTCGACGTCGACGCTTTCTACGCAAGCGTCGCCGTCCGCGACGATCCGCGGCTGCGCGGTAAACCGGTCGCAGTCGCCGGAAGCAGCCGGCGAGCGGTGGTGCTGACCGCTTCCTACGAAGCGCGTCCGTATGGCGTACGCTCGGCGATGCCGCTTTACAAAGCACGGATGGCGTGTCCCGATCTCGTCGTCGTAGCTCCGGAGATGCAGAAGTATCGGACGATCTCGCGCGAGATCTTCGCGATCATGGGCAGCAGCGGCCGTCCGGTCGAAGGAATGTCGCTCGACGAAGCCTTCGTCGGCATCGGCGAGACCGGTTGCAATGAAGCGCGAGAGTTCGCCGCCGCGTTGCGGCAAGAGATCTTCGACGCGACGGGGCTTACCGTGAGCGCCGGCGTTGCGACGGGGAAGATGATAGCGAAGATTGCCTCCGATGCCTGCAAGCCCGATGGTCTGCTCTGCGTCGTGCCCGGTGAGGAGGCGGCCTTTCTCGCGCCGCTGCCGGCGGCGCGACTCTGGGGCATCGGTCCGAAGATGCAGGCGCGGCTGAACGTCTACGGCATCACGACGATCGGCGAGCTCGCTGCGCTCGACGACGTTCGGTTGCGCGAGCTCTTCGGTTCGTGGTGGCGCGACGTACGCGACCTCTCGCAAGGCATCGACCGGCGGCCGGTCGAGACCGAACGTGAGACGAAATCCATTTCGACAGAGGAGACGTTCGAGTACGACGTTCGCGACGAACACCGGCTGGTCGACGTGCTGCGCGTACAAGCGCGCGAGCTCGCCGAGTCGCTGGAACGCGAGCGCGCAGTCGCGCACACCGTCGGGATCAAGATCAAGCGCGCCGACTTTACTACGCTCGGGCGTCAAACGCACTTCGCCGAACCGACGCGCGATCCGCGTCGCATCTTTCGTGCCGCAGTTTATTGCCTTCGCCGCGCCGCTTTGGAGGGAAGTCCGGTGCGGCTGCTCGGCACGCGCGTCGCGTCGCTGGTGGAGGGCGACACAATACAAACGAGCCTGTTTTAGCGGCTCTTCGAGGGAAGTAACGGTCGCGCCGCGCAGAGAGAAATTAATGGTACGACGCTGGGCGATTGCTTGTATTGCCGTCGTCGCGCTCGCCGGATGTAACGGTTCGGGACTTCCGAGCG
>DATASC010000229.1:0-8344 GCA_036269355.1 Candidatus Cybelea sp.
CCTGCGGGCGCTGATCGCCGAGTACGAGGAGCCGGGAACGTGAGTGGGCTGCAGCAAGGATTTCTAACGATCGCGAGCGCGCTCTCGGCCGTCGTGCTCAATGCGCTTTGGCAGGATGCGCTGCTCGTGGTCTGCGTCTGGCTGCTTCTGCGCGCTTGGCCGCGCATCAATGCGGCGACGCGCTACGCGGTGTGGAGTGCGACGCTGATCGCCGCCTTCATCGTGCCGGTCGCGACGACGCTGGCGTTTTTCGCGCCGGCGCAGGCCGTGCAGAACCACTCGGCGGCGACGCGTCAGACGATCCGTCAGACGACGGCGCTGCCCCCCGAACGAGCCGCGCACCGAGAGGTTCCCGCGACGCGGAGACCGATGGTCACACCGGCGGCGCCGCAGCAGGAACCCGCGCGAATGTTCGAACGCGCGCGGGTTACGATTCCCACCGGCGTCTCCGTCGCCGTTTTTCTGCTTTGGCTCGGATTCGCCGGTTTCGCGATCGTACGTCTTGCGATCGGTCTGGTTCGGCTCGAACAGCTCAAGCGCGATGCGCTTCCGCTTCCCGTCGAGTATCGCGACGCGATGCCGCAGTGGCTGCGCGCGAACAAGGGTCCTCGCGACGTGCGGCTCTGCGTCAGCGACGCGACCGACGTTCCGGTCGCCGTCGGGCTCTTCGACGCGATGATTCTCATTCCACATTCGCTGCTCGACCGTTTGTCGGAGCCGGAAGTCGATCAAATCTGCCTGCACGAGCTCGCGCACCTGCGCCGCGCCGACGACTGGACGAACGGCCTGCAGCGCCTGATCAGCGCGCTGCTCGGCTGGAATCCGGCCGCGCTGTTCGCCGGACAACAGCTCGATCTCGAACGCGAGGTCGCATGCGACGACTGGGTGCTCTCGTTCATCGGCGCAGTTCGCCCGTACGCGCTCTGCCTTACAAAGATGGCGGAGAATGCGTCGTGGCCCCGCAATCCGATTCCGGCACCGGGAGTCTTCGCGACGCGCAAGCACATCTCGCTGCGCATCGAACGGCTTCTCGGCGCGGGACGCAATATCGCAACGAATCTCTCGCTCGCGCCTGCGGCCGCCGCCGTGGCAATCGTCGGAGCGATCGCGCTCGCGATTACCGCGGTCGCACCCTCGATCGCGGGCCCGGTGGCCCCGGCGGTCGCCGCCGCTCCCGCGATTGCGGCGCACGTCGCGGCAACGGCCGCGCCGCGCATCGCCGCATCGGAGGCGCCGCGTGCCGCTAAGGCCCGAGCTTCGACCGTCAAAGAAGTCGAAACCATCACGCGCACGCGGACCGTCGCGCAGGCGGTGACGCAGACGCCGCAGCCGGCACACGAGCCGAAGCGGGTCGAAATCCCGGCGACGAACATCACCGTTCCGGGCATGGACATTCACGTTCCGGGCACGGACGTGAACATTCCGAAGATCAGCGTTTCGGTCCCGTCGTACGATGGAAAGGCGCTCGCCGAACAGATCAGGCGCTCGACGGCGGGAATCGCGCAGCACGTCGCCGCCGGCACGGTGGCTCAGGTGAAGGCCTGCGTCGGCTGCGACTACAGCGGCGTCAATTGGTCGGGCCGGGATCTGCACGGCGCGAACTATACCGGCGCGGACTTCTCCCGAGCGACGCTCACGGGCGTCAACTTCTCGGGGGGTTCGTTCAACGGCACGGATTTCTCGGACGCGAATCTGAGCGGAGCGTCGTTCCGTAACGCGCGGTTGACCGGTTGTGATTTCTCGCATGCGAATCTCTCAGGGGCCGACTTCACCGGCGCGTCGCTTTCGGGCTGTCAGTTCACCGGAGCGCGTATGAGCTCGGGACAGATGCGCGACGTGCTCAACGGCTGTAAAGGCTGCGACTTCAGCCACGCGGATCTGGCTGGCCTCGACCTTCACGGCGTCCGCATCAGCTCCGACGACTTCAGCGGCGCCGATCTGCGCGGCGTCAACTTCGGCGGCGCGGAGGTGACCGGCGTCGACTTCAGCGGCGCCAAGATGGACGGCATCAATCTCGCCGGCGCGACGCTCAACGGATGCGACATGAGCGGCGTCGATTTGAGCCGCGTCGACCTCTCGAGAACCAAGATGATCGGCATGGATTTCTCAGTCTCGCACTCACCCCGTCCGTAGCTAATCCGGCGCGAACGCGCGCCTAACGTAAGAAGACTCGCTCAAGAAAAAAAATGCCTGGCGATGACGGGCTTGGTTCCGTGCGCCCCAAATCGCCGCACCAAAATCGGAGAAGATCGACATGATTGGCCGCTTATCCGTTTTGACTTCCCTCATATTGACGCTGGCCGTGGGGCCGGGGCTGCCCGCGAACTGCACCGGATGTGACTTTGCGGGACGCGACCTGCGCGGCGCGGACCTCGCGCACGGCGCCTACGTCGGCGTCGATTTCGCCCGATCGGATTTGCGCAACTCGAATTTGCGCGGCACGAACCTCACGGGGGTCGACTTCAGCGGTGCCGATCTCCGCGGAGCCGATCTGCAGGACGCCAATCTTACGGGGGTAGACCTTCGCGACGCAAAGCTGCACGGCGCGCACTTCGGCGGTACAAATCTCACGGGCGCCAACCTGCGCAACACCTTGACCGGACTCGACGACGCCGACCTGCGAGGCTTGTTGCAGCGTTGCACCGGCTGCGACGCGCGCGGCGCAGATCTGCAGGGACGCGATCTTTCGGGGATCTCGATCGTCGGCGGCGATTTCCGCGACGCGACCGCGCGCGGCGCGCGCTTCGAGAACGCTAATCTGCAAGGCGTCGATTTCGTCGGTGCCGACCTGCGCGACGCAAGCTTCCGTAACGCGCGGCTCTGCTCGTACAATCGGGTCGTTATCGACAACGAGAGCTACAGCGACGGCCGAATCGAATGCGCCGACTTGCTCAACGCGAACGTGCGCGGAGCCGACTTCCGCGGCGTGCTCGTGTGCCGCGATGGCCGCAACCCTGCGGATTGCAAGCCCGTCGACGCCGCGACGCTGCGGCGGGGCAGCAAGTCGAACCTCGATGGCGCGACGCTGCAATGAATGTCCGTTTTGCGGCGATCGCCTTTGCGACGGTCGTTGCGACGACCGCGTGGGCACTCGCGTACCCCACCCTCACGGTGCCCGATGCGTCGGATCCGCCGCTCGATCCGAGCGCGCCCGCCAGCGAGTGGGCGCACGCGGCGAGCCTGCAGCTGACGTGGGACGCATTTCGTTCGCGCCCGGCGAGCGAACCGACGTCGGCCTGGATCGGGACCGACGGACATTCGCTCTACGTGCGCTTCGAGGCCAAGCAGCGCGAACCGATCGCCGCCGCGCAGCACACGAACGACGTCGGACAAGGAAGCGACGACGCGGTATGGGTCGACCTCTGGCCGAACGGGATCAGCGGCTATTTCTATCAGTTCTATTCGACGCCGAACGGAACGCATTACGAGTATTCATCCGAGAACACGGGTTATTCGCCGAACTGGGATTCGCAGGGCGCCGCAAACGCGGGCGGTTACACGGTGACGATGCGGATTCCGCTCGAGGTGATTCGCAACGCGCACGGCGGTACGTGGAAGGCGCAGTTCGTGCGCTACGTTCGTTCGACGGGCGAGCAGCAGGTGTGGTCGTTTAACAAGGAGCAGATGCAGCCCGACAGCTACGGCAACTCCGACTACGCGCACGCCGGCAGCATCACGATGCCGCAGATCAAGGTCGGATTCTCGCGGCCGAAGCCGCGTGCGGCGATCTATGCACTCGGCGAGGCGGCCAGCAGCACGATCGGCGGCTCGACCTCGCGCGTGGGCGCCGACCTTTCGATTCCGATTACGCCGACGGCTTCGTTCTATTCGACGTTTCACCCGGATTACTCCAACGTCGAGCTCGATCAGCAGACGATCTCGCCGACGGTCTACCAGCGGTACTATAGCGAGGTCCGGCCCTTCTTTACGCAGGCCGCGAGCTTCTACAACCAGTTCAACTGCAACGCGTGTCAGAACATCCAGTCGCTCTACACGCCCGCGATCCCAACGCCCTCGCAGGGCTATGCCGTCGAAGGAAAACAAGGGCCGTTGGGCTTTGCCACCTTCGACGCGGTCGGCGACAATCGTAACGATATCGCGAGCGCGCTCAACTTTACCTCGGCCAACACCAGCTGGTTTTCGAGCCTGCAGCGCGTCTCGGTGACGATGCCGGGCTTCATCGACACGACGACCGAGGGCGGCATCGCGTATTCCGACCTCAAGCACCTAAGCGCATATGCGAACTACGGCAGCGACTCGGGAACGAACGTGCTGGCCGGGAACCAGGCGCAGTACTACGAGGTCGGCGGCGGTTGGTCGAATCAGACCTTCGGCTTCTTCGGCGCGACGCGTAAGATCGGCGAATACTACGACCCGGAGGACGGCTTCATCTCGCATCCCGGCATCGCCGGCTACGCGCTCTACATGGCGAAGATCTTCGACTTCGACCCCAACGATCAGCTCGTCTCGATGGGCGTTGCGGGCTTCATGGATCGCTACCAGGGACCGACGATGGGGCAGGCGCAGAGCGATAACTCCTTGCTGTTCGACATTCTCACGAAGAAGACGATCGATCTGCAGCTGTTCACCGGCTCGAACTACTGGCGTTTCGGCGACCTGCTGACGCCGATCACCCAGAACGGCGGCTTTCAATTCACCTACGGAAGCGGCTTGCAGACGAACAATCCCGGAAACTTTCCCTATCACGGCGCGGCTCCGTACCCGACGACGATCTCCTATAACACGGGGCGCTACGGCGCCGGCCGGCTCGACACGTGGTTCCGCTCGACGACGTTTCGCATGGGCAATCGCGGCGCGCTGACCCTGTCGCTCGACGACACCGCGCAGTGGCAGCCGGCGCCGACGCCCAACAATATTCAGTGGTTCGAGAGCTTGAGCTACGCGTACCAGCTCGGTCCGAACTCTTCGTTCGCAATCGGGTTGCGGCGCGTCATCGGCTATCCGCCGCTCCCCAATGGCGGCGGCAACTGCGAGGGGGATTGCTCGAACGTCTCGATCGCTTACCACCTTCGCCTTCGTCGCAGCGAGATCTACATCGCCTACGGAAACCCCAACGCCCTGACGACCGTGCCGCAGGCCATCTTCAAGGTAATCTTCTATGCCGGGGCGCAGAAAGGCACGTGATGCGTTACGTGCTATTTATGACGATCGCGCTGGCGTTCTGCCCGCTGGCGGCCGTCGCCGCTTCGATCGGCCCCGAGGACCTCTACAAGCTGACGCTGCTGAGCGCCGCGGCCATTTCACCCGACGGCAACCACGTGCTGGTCGTATCGTCGCGAATGAACGGCCCGCAGAACGCCTACGACAAGACGATCGATCTCATCGATGTCGCAACCGGCAAGGTGACCGAAAACGTCACCAAACACACCGGCGACGGCGACTACGCGTGGATGCCCGACGGCCGCAGCTTCGTCTTCGTGCACACAGCCGAGAAGCAGAAGCCGCAACTCTACCGCTACACCCTGGCGACGGGAACGATCGCGCAGCTAACGCACGTTAAGGACGGCGTTTCGGGACCGGTGCCATCGCACGCCGGCGACCGCATCGCGCTCACCGTGACGGAGACCGATCCCGCGCCTGCGGCGCAAATCGACTTCGCGAAGGCGGGCTTCACGCCGAAAGATTCGCAGAAGAAGAGCGACATCAACGTCATCAACCAGCTGTTCTTCGAGACGAACGGCGCGGGCTATACCTATCGGGATCACCAGCATATTTGGATCGTCGCCGCCGATGGCTCGAACGCGAAGCAGCTCACCTCGGGGCAGTATTCCGAGGGCTTCGATGCATGGTCGCCCGACGACAAGATGATTCTCTTCGATTCGCTGCGTTACGAATCGGTCGACAGCGGCGTGGGCGACGTTTACACGATGCCGTCCACGGGCGGTCCGATGGCGAAAGTCGCTTCGTCGCAGCCTTCCAACGGCGGATTCTTCTTTAGCAACGACGGACGCCGCGTCTACTTCTTGAGCGGCGGCGTGACGGACTCGGCGGGGCGTCCCGCGTTGATATCGGCGAACCTCGACGGCTCGGACCGGCGCACGGTAGTGCCGCCAAACACGGTCGGCTGGGGCGATTCGCTGCTCGCCGACATGAAAGAAGGCGGCGGCCTCTGCGGCGCGCCCTTACCGGGAGCGGATCGTGCGGTGCTCAACCTCGACGGGCCGGGCTACGCTAACTTGCGAGTGCTCGACCTGAGCAACGGCAATTTCACCGATATGACGCCCGCGCGCGGCGAAGCGTGGTCGTGCAGCGTATCGCTCGACGGCAAGCGCGTCGCGTATCTCTACAGCGACTTCGCTCACCCGGCGGACGTCTTCGTTACCGACGTCTCGGGCGGCACGCCGCGCCGGCTCACGAACGTCAACGGCGCGTATCTCGCTTCGGTCACGCTCTCGCAGCCGCAGGAGTTCGACGTCAAAGATCCGTCGGGATATACCGTCCAGGCCTGGTTCATGCCGGCAACGACCGGCGCGCCGAGCGCGAAGCATCCCACGCTGCTCGACATTCACGGTGGGCCGGAGACGCAGTTCGGCGATACGTTCTTTCAGGAGTTCCAGCTTTACACATCGATGGGGTACAACGTCGTCTTCTCCGATCCAGCGGGCAGCACGGGGCACGGATACGCGTTCGAAGAAGCGCTCGAGAGCAACTACGGCGACGCGATGTTCCAGGACGTGCAAGCGGTGATGGACGCGGCGGTGCAGCGTCCCGAGGTCGATAGCACGCGACTTGGAGTGCTCGGAGGTTCGTACGGCGGCTACGCGACGCTGTGGGTTATCGCTCACACGAACCGGTACAAGGTTGCCGTCGCCGAACGCGCGGTCAGCAATTTGCAGAGCGAGAATCTCGCCGCCGACTTCGCCGGCAAGAACGGTTTGGGCGGCGGCTATTACACGTGGGGACCCCCGTGGGATCCGGCGAGTACCGCTTACGCGAAGTTTTCGCCGCTGACGTACGTCGCCGCGATTCGCACGCCGGTAATGATCCTGCACTCCGACGAAGACACGCGCGCGCCGATCGATCAGACGCTGCAGGAGTACACGTCGCTGAAAATTCTCGGGCAAGCAGTCGAATACGTGGCGGTTCCGAACGAGAACCACGACCTCTCGCGCACCGGCTCGCCGCTGCACCGGGTGGAGCGGCTGCACCTGATCCTCGACTGGCTCGCCAAGTACATCTGACCCTTCGACTCGGCGCTAGCGCGCCTCGCTCAGGACTGAGGTCACAGGCAGGGGCTTCCGGGCGTCTTAGCCGTAGAGAGGGAACCTGGTGCGAACGATAGTCGCGTTGACGGCGGCGATGCTCGTGGTTGGCGCGACACCGACGCCCCCGCCGCAAATTTACCGCGTTGTCACGCGGCCGCTCTGCACGCGGCTGCATCAGGTAATTGCGCCGGCGATCGGGATGATGCTGCAGAACGACACCACGATCAAGCGGAGCCCCGCTCTCTTTAAGCAGTATAACGACGCGGCGCTTTACGGCAGCGACGCCTCCACGACCGCACAGAACTCTCCCGGCGGCGATCCGGGCTCAAGCACCTCGAATCCCGCGCAGAACATGGCGCTGCAGGGCATGGAGAATCTGATCCGTCCGATCGCCAACAACATTATCGCGATTCAGACGGCGCTCGACTCGCCGCAACTGACGACGGCCACGGGCGTGCAGGAGGACGACAAACAGGTGCAGGCGATTCGCGACAAGCTGCTCAAGGCGCTCGCGACGCAGAACGCTTCGCTCGATATCATCAGCGGGTTCGTCGACACGCAGCAGATGGCCGATCTGCAGCACGCGGACGAAGGGTACATAAGCTCGATCGCGCAGCCGGACGACTCCAACGCGAAGATTGCGACGCCCGCGCCGAATCCGCTCGAAGCGAATCCGAACTATGCCGGGCTTCCGCCGAATCCGTACTCGATCGACTTAGCGACCGTTCCCGGTTTGACGCTTGGCTACAATCCGGTGACGCGGCTGCTTGACGCGCTGCACTGGACGATCGACGAGACGGCCACGCGCGAAAACGAGGCCGCAAAATCGGTGATGGCGAGTGCGGCGCTCTGCGGCGGTGCGCTGCCGAGTCCGGCGCCGTCGCCCTAACTACGGTTTATACGTAAACCCCTGTAGCGTCGCCGCTCCGGTGGCGCGGTCGCTCCAGACCGCCCAGATCGTGCCGGTGCTCGGGTCGATCGCGTTGGTGTGCAGTCCGGGCGCGACCTTCAATTGTGCGAGCAACTTCGGATCGGAAGTGCCGTCGAACGAGTAGAGCGTGATGCCGCCGCCGGCGCAGGCGAGCCAGCCGCGCGAGGGCTCCCAGCTGCTCTGGTCT